>NZ_JBHNMF010000228.1:0-5147 GCF_048562965.1 Thiolapillus sp.
GTGCTGATTTCCTGGTCAAATCCGGTCTAATTCATCGCTGTCTGCAATTCAACCAAGCGGAAATCAGTGGATATTGGCACCCTTCGGGCGCTGATATGCCTCTATCTGGGGATTTGGGAAAAATCTCAAAAAATAGTTGACATAGCAAGGATCATAGCGTTGCCGCGCCTTGCATGCCTTCATTTGAAAATTTGGCTCTTCAGCAGAATCTGTGGGTAAACTCAGGCTCGGGTAAAGCACCAAGTGCATGATACAAAGCGATTTCCGCGCCCCGATACGTCCGAAAACCGAAGGGTTTTCTGGAGGTCAGTTTTGCCTTGGTGTTGAAACCCTCCACAACACCACTGGAAAGCTGCCCCCCCTGGCCCGGAACCAGTTGAGCAACAGCGGCTGATGACCTCGCAGCATCCGGGCCACTTTCTTCATCGGCTCGATTTTCGATCGCATCGTTTTCGTACACCACCTATCCAGAAACTGACCGGCCCAGTAGGGCGAAACGTAACCCCAGAAGAACTGGAACGCCTCCTTCAGCAGGTAGGCCCGCACGCTGCGAAGGTTGTACTGCAGCAGTTCCGCCAGCTTACTCTCCTGCGCAAATCCAACACAAACCTATTTTCTCTCCACTGTTATTTCTCTTAATTGCAATAACTCATCATCCAGTCCGTAACGAACCACCTCAATCCGATCACTACACTGAGAAACAAAATCGCCTGTTATTTCTGGAAGTTGAAATGGGAAGAATGCTGGATTGTTCAACAGCAGCCCCAGCGCCCCTTTGGCCTCCTGGGTGGCATGAAGTGCGGACTCAAACAACAAGATGGCCAGATCGGAATCCGCCACGTTGACCGGTGCTGATTTCTTATAGCATCCCTTAGCGTCGGAATCCTTCAGTGCTCCCCAGGCGACAAAGGAGCGGATTACAAAACGCGCATAGCGGCTTACAGTTTGCCGGTCGCCATATTGCTCCTTGAGGCGGTTTATGATTTGCGTCTGGGTGACTCGGTCTTGCAGTGCCAACAAGCGGCCAGTTTGCTGTGCCACATTGAACCAGAAAGGATAAACAGCTGAAACCATCCCCCAGTGAACTGCTAGACCCATTGACGGATATCCACGGAGAAATGCTAGTGATGCATCTCGGAACGAAATCAGTTCTGGCTCCGGAGATACCCATATCTTCATCAGATTATTGACGACGAATGTTCGGGTTTGATCGCTGCGCTTTCCTTCGGAGCCATCGCCTTTACGTTCAGTCAGGAACTTATGGAGCTCCTGACGAACCGTCTTAGCATCCAAGCCGGCAAGTAGCAGATTGGCTGTCTTCTGCATCCACTCAAGACGGATTGCCTGCTTGATGCCGATGGCTTCATGTCTTTTCCCCATCACCCTACCCTCCTTTCAAATTTCACAAGTGGCACGATGACTTCCTCAATGGCAATACCGCCATGACCGACGATTGACTTGCCAGGACTTACGAATGCATCACGCGCCCCAGCGATAAGCGGGAAATAGCCCGATGGCAGTCCGACCGGCTGCCACTCGCGGGCAAAGCGATAAGCATCGGCAACCTGCGAGCGCAGTTCCGGGGTTGGGTAAACACGGACCCGCTCACCTCGAGTCTCGGCGATCACGCCTTCGGATGGTCTGCCTGCACCAACGCATTCGATATTCCCATGATCAGCCGTCAGCCAGACATCATATCCATAGTCCAGCAGATTTCCGACCAGCGCACAGAGGAATCCTTTCTCACACCATTGCTTTATCTGGTTGTGCATACCGGCTGCACCAAGCTGCATGCCGTGCATAATCTTGTCGACCTTGTCTACGACCAGTCCTACCACCTTCGTCTTGCCAGGGTGGATCGCGGCGTCGAGCACACTGGATGCATCGCCATCACCCAGGCCACGCTGATAGGCGATATCCAGCCGAGAAATACCGTGATCTTCCCAGAAATGCTTCCAGAGCTTCTCTTCACTATTGGTCGAATTGATGGATGACGGGAAATAGAGTGGTGGTTTGCCGGAAAAAATCGACTGTCTTGATACGGAAGTCAGCGTTGGAATCCATGCAAAGGTCGCGGATTCACGCATGACCAGATTGTTGTCCTGCTTATGCAGAAGCTGACGAACGGTAACCCACTGATCCAGAGCAAGCCCATCGACCACGATCAAGGCAGCACGGCCGTCCCCCGAACACTCCACATCCCGAGCCAGGCGTCGTGGCACATGGTGCAGCATCACCGGATTGGTGGGTGGCAGATTGATCAGGCTGGAGTAATGGTCACTCAGCCACCTGGAAAACGTAGCGTTCAAGGCATCACCGACATCTTTAAGCCGGGATTGATGTGCAGCGTCACTCCCACAATGGACTAGCGAGGAGAGTTCGGCCCATTTCAGCGCAAAGGCGGTCCAGTCTGAATGTCGGGATTCCTCTGTTGGCAGATCCTTTTCGACAAGTTCAAACAGGCGGGAGATGCGTATTTCGTCATCATCAGCACTTGCGGGGACGATGCCACATCGAATCCAGGAACCGGGTTCCACATCAATCTCAGTCGCATGAATGGGGCTAAGTTTCCCTTCAACGAAGAGATTGTCGATGTAGACCTTGATGTCCTGATGATCAAATGGCAGGACGTCTGGCCCTGGAAATTTGAGTCCGTATTGATGCTCACCATCCCTGGTTCGCACCACAGGGGCATCGCTCCGCGATGTCCCAATGGACTCTCCTGCCCATTGGTCCGGGGAACCTTCTCTGAGCTGATCGGCCTTGCTCAACCTGCTCAGAAATACTGGCCAGCGCTCCTGAAGAAATGCGAAGAACGCTTCGTCATCGGGCACGATTTCGTCCAATGGCCATGCCTTGAAACCACTATGTTCACGAAGCACCTGAACAAGCCGCTCAGCCAGCGTGAAAGGGATCTGAATCTTTCCGTAATGTAGACGAAGCAAGGCCCTCAAGAGTTCAACATCACTGGAAATCAGCTCTGCGGCAATGCCGAATACATAGCAGAGAATGAATTCCTTGGTGGCGTTGTCGCCCTTGCGGTCGGGTGGCGACTTGCGTTGTGCATCGTATAAGGAATCCAGCAGACTCCGGTCGAGTTTTTCGATGACCGGATAGCTCAGATTGGGAAAGAGCTCGCCAAGGTTGAAGGAGAGTTTTCTTCCGGCTTGCAGCAGATCATAAGGCAATGACTCCAGCTCGACATCTTGCAGACGGAGAATAACCACCAAGTCCGTATGTTTGCCACGATCCCAAATCGAGCGATATTTGGATTCATAGGCGTATCGGAATTCGACCGGGTCGTTGAATTCGATCAGATCAAATCCGCGCCCACGCAGTTCCAGCGCCAGTTTTTCTTCGGTTAACAAGCTGTCTGGATCGGCGACCAGGGTCAGTTTGCTGACGTTGGGAACAAAATCATTCAGGATGGTGTCTCGCCAACTACTCATTTTTGAAGATGCACCAGGGTTCATTGTGAGCCTCGTCTGCGCGAATACTCTT
Organism: Thiolapillus sp.; assembly: GCF_048562965.1. Taxonomy (NCBI): domain Bacteria; kingdom Pseudomonadati; phylum Pseudomonadota; class Gammaproteobacteria; order Chromatiales; family Sedimenticolaceae; genus Thiolapillus; species Thiolapillus sp. The sequence goes on from NZ_JBHNMF010000228.1 coordinate 3,502, forward strand.
GGAGTCGCATGTAACGAGCATCTTGCACAAGCTGTGGCGCAACCTGCCCGATCTCATCCAAACATTGCCCCAACTCCCGGGGCGCCCACTGTTGGTCAGCAATTACGGCATCCAGCAGGCGCAATGCATCCGCCGGGTATCGGCTGCATAAATCCGATTCGTGCAGCATATCAACAACGTAGTGTGGATGTTCGAGCGGTTGCAGCCAGTCTTTTACCGCAGCCAAAGCAGCCGGGAATTCGCCTCGGGCGGCAATGCTCATCAGGGTTAAGCGTTCGGCAAGTCGTGGGGTGGTCAGGTCGCGGGACTTGGGCCAAACCTGCTGCCAAAAGGGCTGGACACGGTTCTTCCAGTAGTCCTCGCGCCGATCGGCAGATCCTTCGAGCGCCTGGAAAAGCGCCTGTGCGGACGCCTCAATCCCGTCTTGAGGCAGCGCACCCATCGCGGAACGGAATTCATCCACGGTGTATCCCTCGGTTGGTCCCAATGCTGCGTACGTCAGGAAGGCCGCGAACTGTTGTCTGTGCTCACCCAGGTCGGTGTAGTGGTTTGCGCTCTCAAGGAACTGGGCTCTGAAGGCCGTCAGCAAGGGCTGGTACAAGCGGGGTGACCACAGGAAGCCTTCCCATACGGATTTCGCTTCGGCCGGATTGCTCCAACTGAATAGCGGCAACAGATATTGCTCAGTCCACGGACGGTCCACTCGGAAAAACGCGATCAATCGCGAACCCAGCAGTACTCGACCGTGGCGGAATCGGCCCACCTGAACATCGCACAGTTCGGTGAAGAAAGGTCTGATGTCGGCTGGAAGCAGATCGTTATCGTTCGGGTTCTGTTTGAACCACAGGTTGATCAGCGCCTGCGTGACATGCCCGACTGGGTGGTTGATGGCCTCGGTGACAGGTTGGTCAATTGGCTCGCCGTTGCGCGTCATCCCAGTGCCCGCTTCGAGTGGCACTGCCAACACACGGCGGCACAGGTCCAACAGGATGTCCTCGTGGCGATCAATCGACTTAGACACAGCCTCGAGCCACCACGTCACACTGTGGGCGATCTCCTGAATGACTTTGTCGGGCATGGTCTGCAGCACTGGCGCGGCAGAACGCCATATCCGCTGAACCTGCTTTCCATTGCCCCATGCATACAGAGCATCACTCCAACGACCGCTAAGCCAATTTCCCTGTCCAGCCAAATCAGCGAGGGCAAACAAACAATTCAAAGGGTGTTTTGTGCATACATCCCTCCACGTGTTCTCATAGAACGGTCCACGTTCGGGCTGCGGCTTCGTCAACCATTGCACGAGTTTGCGCCGCTTGCGGGGGGCGATGTCGATCTCCCGACTTTCCTCATAGTCCGGGTCTCCAGTGCCACTCATCCAATGGGAAAACTCGTCGCGTTCATTAGCCGCTAACTGCCATTGCGGGTGGGCGCTGGACAACTCAGCCAATCGTGTCTGTGCAGTGGTACTCAGCGCAAGGCTCGATGAGCGCTTCGGCCTTGGCATCCGGGCCTGCCTGCTCAGAGTGGCGGGCGGCATCGAGCAGAGTCTCCACATGGCTGCTTTCGCTTTGCAGGGCGGACACATGGGATTTCAGAAGCTCGTCAAGCAACTCCTGGCCGTCCATGTCGTACAATTCGTCAAAGCC
>NZ_JBHNMF010000229.1:0-5137 GCF_048562965.1 Thiolapillus sp.
CATTGCGATGGCCATCACTCGGTGTTGACGCAATGTGATTTCTGCCCAGTGCTCTGAATGTCAAAGTGAAGAAATTCAATCAAGCGCGGGTAAACGGCGGGAGTAACTATGACTCTCTTAGCCAGACACCGTGTGGGCCAGCGCTCAACACGGTCGTCTTTCGATCGCGCTCCGAGCTGCGGCTAGTCTGGCAACCTCTAACAGGCTGAGTTCTCCTCAGGCCAATGACTTAGAGGAAGAAAAGGTAGTTACTAAGCCTCCTAGATACGACTGATCCAAGCGTTGAGCAGACTGGGATACGAGCCTTCGGGTTCGTAGCTAGGGTAACTGGTACACGTCAGAGCCTTCCGGCTGTAAGTCCAACGCTAGATCGACCGATATTTAGGAGGAAATCCTTACATATACCTCCACGCTGGTCCCGCTGGACAGTCACATCGGTGACTGACTGAACGATGTAAGGGTGGCCCAACTGACGGGCTCCGACACTGGGAAAGCCGGTGTCGGGAAAGTCTTTAGGGGTCAGGACATGCCGAAGTGCGACCCCCCCCGAGAGGGCTGGAAGGAAACGCCCCAAAGTGCAGAGTGAGATTTTCCTGCACGGAGGAACTGAGCTATCCAGACAGCTCTAAATAAATGGCCAAACAAACAACCAAAATGAGCACATATACTTATAAACGCAGGGTGGGCACCCACAAACAGCCCTTGGGTGTAGCTATCACCTCCACGGAGGAAAGCTGGGGCACGCCCAATAGGTCTCTATCTGAGCAACGAAGCGTCGACGGTAGAGACCACGGACCAGCTGGGGAAACCAGTACAAGTACTGGATTGGTGACGAACCCATCGGGTTCAGTGACACTGGAGGGGAACCAGTGGTATGCCGAGGGCAGACCCATCTCTGTCGGAGATTTGGACTACCACCTCGGCCTAGTTGCTGACCCCTCGCACACCGAGAATCGTGACGATGAAGCCGAAGTAGATCTGGTGGAGAACGATACGACAATGCCAAGCAATCAGACAGACCTGTCCGTACAGGAAAACCTGGATGAGCTTGACGAGGAGCACGGGATCTTTCTCGAGCTCCCTAACACTCAGCAACAATGCCCGAAATGTTCGATAGTGTTCAACACGGTCAGGATATTGAAAACACACCTGACTGATGCACACAGAACAAAGGAGATACTATTCAGATGCAGGCTATGCAAAGAGACATTCGACAAGGTGCACAGACTGGAGTGCCACGCACCCAGATGCAAAGCCATCAAGCGACCCCCTTCAGCGGGCGCTTACCCGTTCCAGTGCCAGACATGTACAACACGATACAAGTCCAGATCGGGCCTGTCTCAACACGAAAGGCACCACCACCCTGATGTGGCCAACCAACGGCGCATCAACGCCGGTAGGCGGGAGGCAGAAAGGAAGCGCGAACAAAGAAGGGTGGCAAGGGAATTGACAAACCTCAAGGCGGACGAATCGCAAACACCACCGCCAGCGACCTCTCCGGAGGAAGCCCCCAAACCTAAGACTCGATGGGATGAAACTGCGACGGGGATATTCGTCGACCTACTCCGCCAACAGGGCGACATAAAGGGACTCCACGAGATCGTGAGAACAGCCCTAAAGGAAAACGGTTACGAATTCTCCCTGAAACAGATCTCATCGAAGAAGAGGACTAAGGGTTTTCAAAGTGCTGTAGTGGAGGGACACTCTCATCAAACAGAAGTCACAGGCAATAAGCGAAAGGCAAACGGTGACAACAATTCTGTAACAGGTGAGTCTAGAACTACACGAAACGGGTGTACAAGGGAACCGGAGGTACACCCAGACGTACCAAAAGCAAACACTAAGCGGGTAGCGCCTGCCGGCAAAGATGAGCGAATGAACGACCTCACGGTTGAACAACTCTTCTGCTGCCTCGAAGACTCCGAAGAAAGCACGGAGAGAGAGATAGCGGCCCTGGGCCGCATCGTGCAACAGAGCAAAGAGGAGCAGAACGAAGCAAAAGACCAAGAGGCGGAACAAGCATACTCAAAACACGAGACACTGTTGGAAGAGTACATCTCATCAATCCAACCGTCCGAAACCGGCGGGAGGAAGCAGGCCCGCTTTAGGAAAGAAACCAAGATACGCCAAGTGAGAAAGAAACGGCCAAGGGGGAAGGCCAAAGAGAGGATGGAAAGATATCGATCTTTGCAACAGAAGTGGAAGGCTAACCGAAAAGGAGCTGTACGACAGATCCTAGACGGCGCCTCCGACGCCAAATGCGAAATAGATCCGGAGGTGATAGAGGAAACATATGTGGAACGATTCGAGAGAGCCGGCCCGACGGTAGACCTCTCGGACTACCCGGGACCATACTCGGAACCCCCTCTGCCACCAGTAACCCCGGAGAAAAGGGACCAGCATACGGAAGCGGACAACGCAGACGGTGCTGATTCGAGGCGTCGGGGCAAGCGCACCACTAGAGCAGCAACAGCCGAATACGGACACATACTAGACGCAGTGTCCGAAAGCGAAGTGAAGACAGCATTGCGTACGATGCGAACCGGCTCGGCCGCCGGACCTGACCGCCTCTCAGTACAGGACCTAAAACGAAAGGTCGGAGAGCGACCGGGATTCCTGGCCGGAGTATACACCATCTGGCTAATGGCAGGAAAAGTTCCAGAGAAGTTAAAGGAAAGCAGATCCATACTTCTACCGAAAGGAACCTCCAACCTCGACCAGATCGGCAACTGGCGGCCGCTATCGATAAGCAGCGTACTGCTTAGACTGTATTCCAAGATCCTCGCAAAAAGGCTTACAAGAAACATCACACTCCATCCCGCCCAACGGGGTTTCATATCCGCCCCAGGAGTAGAGCAAAACTCAGTTCTGCTAGAACACGCAATCAGGAAACAGAAGAAGGGGAAAGGAACCCTTGCCGTAGCCTTCTTGGATCTAGCAAAGGCCTTTGACACCGTTTCGCATGATCTGATAGTGAAAGGCCTCATACGCCTTGGTATACCCAATCAGTTCATCAACGTCGTGGAAGACATGTATGAGGGAGCCACGACGACCTTCAAGGCAGCTGAAGGTGAAACAAGGCCGATCCAGATTAACCAAGGGGTTAAGCAGGGAGACCCGCTGTCTCCGATCCTCTTCAATGTATGCCTCGACCCACTGTTCTGCAGCCTAGAGCGCAACGGCATTGGTTGGACATGTGAGGATATGTCGGTCACAGCCCTGGGCTATGCCGACGACACTGCGGTACTCTCCAACTCCAGAGAAGGGCTGGAAAGGAATCTGTCGCTGGTACAAGCATATTGCGACAGAGTAGGTCTGCGGCTAAACGTAAAGAAGTCGTACGTCTTCCACATCAGGTCGGACGGGAAAACCTTCACAGTAAACAACACTGCCCCGTACATGGTAGGTGGAGAACAGATTCCGTGGATTAAACCGGAAGAATCCACGAGATACCTGGGCAAGATGTTCGGCCCTTGGAAAGGGATGACCGTCCCAAACCTGAAAAGACAGATAGACGACTGGGCAAGCAACGTGGCCGCCGCACCACTCAAGCCCTTCCAAGCCCTAGAAATATGGAGAGGTACGATCCTGCCGCGTGTCAAGGCCAGGATTCTGCACAGTAGACCGAGCATGACGATGCTAAAGGATCTCGATGTTCAGATCCGAGGGCACATCAAGCGACTGTTGCACCTTCCTGAAGCAGTGACCAACGCCCTCATGTACACCAAGACCAAGCACGGGGGCCTGGGAATCACGTGCCTCTCGGACGCGGTACCCGACCTCACGATTAAGGGGTTGCACAAACTTTGCTGGCAAACACCGAGCCTGACCATCAGGAGACTAGCACGAAGTCTAGGGGTAAGGAAAACACTGGAAGACATGTGCGTGAAATACCCAGAATGGAAACCGGTGCCGCCAAGCCAGAAAAGTTCAACAACCCCCACAGGAATTGACGATAGCGATGAAACTTCTCGTGGAAACGGAAACAGCTCAGTGCCGAAGGAGAAATGGTGCAGATACTGGGCCAACCAAGGAACCCAGGGAACTGGAACTGACACCTGGATGCGCTTCAGGGAAAGCAACTCCTGGATAAGAGCAGGCACCTACACAGAGGGCGAAGCCATCAGTGCACTATTGCTCAGAACAAACTGTGTCCCAACCCGAGAATGCACCAGTCGTTACACGAACATGAAGAACGTTCAGTGCCGTCGTTGCGGAACGACAGTCGAAACCACCGGGCACATCTCTGGATGGTGTCCATCAGTGAAGAGAAGCCGAATCCTCCGGCACGACTCGTTATGCAAGATCCTATCAAACAAGGCCGTGAAGGCCGGATGGACGCCCCACTGGGAGCCAGTCTTCGACGGGCCAAGTGGTAAGCTGAAACCGGACCTGGTGTTTGTGAAGAACGAGCAAGCCGTGATAGTCGACCCAACGGTCATATGGGAGAAAGATTCGAAGTCACTAGATGACGCCGCCACCGGCAAAGAGGATAAATACTCATGTATCCAAGACCAAGTAAAGGACCGATTTGAGATCAGTGAAGTCCAGGTCTTCGGACTACCGGTTGGCGCCAGAGGAGGATGGACGCAACGCAATGACCGTGTGCTGAAAGCTCTGGGCTTATCAAGAGACACCATCACAGCTCTAACAACAAGAGCACTGGGAGGAACGATAATGCTCATGAGATTGTTCTTCGATGACTAACCTCACTCACCACAACTGAGGCAAAACCGAAATGACCAAACTCCACCAGCGTAAGTAGAGGCAATAAACAAACTGCTATACAGACAAGCAGAAACCGAAAGCATAGAGGGGACTCTTCACCAGACAAAGCAGATATGCCCACCCGCAGAGACCAAAATCAGGCTCGCAAACGACAATTACCTGCTTATTAGACAGGTAGACCTGGCCGACGCCCCCTGATGCTAGATTGGATGGGGACAGGGGGATCAGGGGGCATGGATTCCGACCGCTCGATGCCCCCACCACTTCGAGACATCTAATCCACTGAATTTACACCAATGCGCGCCACAGAGCGAGGCATTACCGCCCACGTGGGGCCCCTACTACAGGGAAACACGGAATGAATAACCCAATCGGGTATTCCACTAAATAGCCAAATGCCTCGTCATCT
>NZ_JBHNMF010000230.1:0-5120 GCF_048562965.1 Thiolapillus sp.
CCGCTTCTCACCGGCGGTCATCCGGCCTAGGGTTTCCCGATTCAGTGGAGGAATGATCTCGGCCATGCTTGGCTGCCCTATTTTTGGTTGCGGTCTGTCTGCGCCTGAGGATCTTACTTTATTCTAGCTGTTCGGCTTGTGTGGGATCTTGTGCCACATCCCGGAACTGCGCCAACACCGTTTCCAGGTCTGCAACGATCTCCGCGGCCAGGACAGCCGGCTCGGGTAGGTAGGCAATCCAGCATGTTCAAAAGACCCAATGAAAAACGCAACAGTCACCGGTTAAAGCCGATGGTTGTTACGTGCTTACTGATCCACTGGGCAAATCACGTCACGAATCCGGGCCCTGAAGCTTCCACGGTCCTGCACGCGGAATCCTCTGTTCAGCCGTAATCCCCTGCTGGCCTCGAAGCTTATGTTTGCGCCGGCTTCTATGACTACGCTGCCGCTGGTAACCAGCGTTGATTCGGAACGGTAGATCTCCGCGCCACTGTAGCTTGCAGGTCCAAGGGTAACAGGTCCCGATTTACAGCTGGTTTTGGCGCTGACCACATACCCGTCCCGCTGGTAATTCCCCCGGCCGGTTCCCCAGATGATTCTGGCATTTGCAGTGCCGGGCAAGTCGTAGGCCACCAGTCCGGCATGTGCCGTGTTGAGCACGACCTCCAGATCCGGGTCTGTATCGATGTTTGCCAGTGTCGGCGCTGCCAGGGCGCCGTTCCAGTCCCAGCTGCCCTTTGCTGCCGGCAAATCGACTTCCTGCAGCCTGTTGCCCTGGTCGTCGACGATATGCAACCTGCCCGTTCTGTTGCTGCCTTTTTGCGTCCAGGACGCAAAGATCACTTCTGCCTTGCCATCGTTGTCCAGGTCGGCAACGGTTGGTTCTGAAGCAAAACGGTAGAAGCCTTCGGTGGCATGTGCATCCACTTCATAGGGCCAGCTGCCGTGTTCTGTCTTGTCCAGCCAGAAGGCATGCAGGCGCCCGTCGTAGGAAGGAAAAAGGATTTCCTTTTCTCCGTCACCATCGAGGTCGGCCACTACTGTGTTGGGCTGATTGCTTTCGATCCTGTTGTAGTCTTCGCTCAAGGGCGCGCCGGTATCCACCGGCCCCTTCTCCCAGTCTGCGGCTGCTGTCTTGAAGCGCGAACGGTCCGCGTTGAAGATCAGGGGCGCGTTGTATTTGCTCTGGTAGCCATTGGTACAGTCATACATGTTGCCGACGGCGACCACTTCATTTATGCCGTCTGCATCCATGTCGGCAGTGACGGCAGGGCCTTTCGCAAAGTTGGCGCGAAAGCTTTCGCTGCGAACGCCATTGCAGCCTCCCCAGCCCCTGAGTTCGGTAGCCAGGTCTTCCCAGATGCCTACTGCGCCCCAGTCCTTGCCGGAATAGGCAGCGCTTGCGGGGATCTGCACACCGTCTTCTTTGTAGGCGCAAATGTAATGAACATCGGAAGGCACGACAATCTCGCCGAATCCGTCACCATCGAGATCGCCCACGGCGGCATTGTCGTTGAAGACGCCCCAGGCGGAGGATTCGCCGTCGCTACCGAGTTGCGGCCACCCGGCCCGAAGCGTGCCGTCGTGCTGGTATATTCAGCTGTTGGTCTTGCTGTTCACCGCAGCGGTGACGATGATCTCCATGAAGCCGTCGGCATCCAGGTCGGATACACTCAGACCCCGCAGTTCCCTGTCCGTGGGTTTCTTGGGCCAGCCGGGTTTGAAGTGTCCCTGGCGGTCGTACACGGACACCCAGCCACCGCTGTGGGCAGTGACGATCTCCTGCTCCCCGTCTCCATCCACATCTGCCAACACAATGCCGGGCCAGGTACGACCGACATTATCGACTGCATCACCCTCGTTGCGGTCGTGACCGGATTTCATGCGCCATTTCAGGCTGCCGTCACTGCCATTCAGCACATGAATGGCATAGCCGGAGCCGATGACTTCCGGTTTCCCATCCTTGTCCAGATCGGCGACGGCCGGAGAGGAATACCAGCCGGTCTCGCACCAGGAGGTGCATCCTCCCAGTTGCCACTTGAGAACGGGCGCGGCGATACTTCCGGCCGCGCAATAGCCGTTGTCGCCATGGGTGATCAATAGAGAAAGCATGACCACAGCCGATGCAAGGCGCAGGGTTTGCGGCAGGAGCATGCTATGCCTGCCCTGCTTCGTGCCGGAAGCTAGAAATCAATGTCATATTCGTCGAGTACTTCTTGAAATTGCAGGCGTTTTTGCCCGGCTGCAACGGCCATGACTTTGGCCAGGGTTTCGGAGATCTCTCCTTTTGCAATGCTTCTCTGTTTCGCCAGTCTCAGATAGTAGGATGTGCAGGGATTGCAGTTCATGGCGACGGCCGCTGAAAGACCGACGAGTATTTCGGTTTTTTCATCGAGATGGGTATTCTCATGCGTCGACTCGTAGAATGCATCGTAGAGCGCCTGCTGTTGCTTTGTCAGTAAGTCCATCTTTTGTTCATGCCTCCAAATCCCGAACTGCTTCCCAAGGTTTCAATGAGTGACCATAAAGAATATTACCTTATGAAACTCTGAACCATCTATCATTCCGGCGCGTGCTGCGCTCCGCTGTGCCGGGAAGCCATGGCGATTACGGCCTGTCCCAGGGAAAGACCACCGTCATTGGCCGGAAAATGGCGTGGGGACAACACGGTCAATGGATGCTCACGCAGCAGCAGGGACGTCTGTTCCAGCAGCAGCCGGTTCTGGAAGACACCGCCACCTAGCACGACCGTATCGGTTTGCCATGCTTCGCAGAGCCGTACCGCCATGGCTGACACGGCTTTGGCCAGGCCATGATGGAAACGGGCGGAGACAACCGCCGCATCGACGCCCTTTTGCAGATCCTCCAGCAGTGAGTACCACAGGGGCGCCCAGACGAGCGTGTTGTCTATTGTTGAACAACCATAGGCATGTCGCTTCTGTTGCTGCATTTCCCCGGCGGCCAGTGCTTCGAGTTCCATGGTGGCCTGGCCTTCGAAGTACACCTCTTCGCGGCAAATGCCCAGCGCTGCGGCCACCGCATCGAACAGGCGTCCCGCCGATGAAGCCGGCGGGCTGTTGAGCCCCCTGTCGAACAGGGTTTGCAACACAGAAAGAGGCTTGCTTTTCAGGTATTCGATGATGGGCAGGTTCGCATAGCGTTCGAACAGCTGTTGGGCATCGGGTAGGGACAGGAGGTATGACAGGGTGTTGCGCCAGGGCTGCCGGGCGGCCTTATTGCCTCCCAGCAGGGGCACAGGCTGAAAACGGGCCACTCGCTTGCTGCCAAAATAATCCGCAAGCAGAAACTCGCCCCCCCAGAGTTCACCGTTTTCACCATAACCCAGGCCGTCCAGGGCGATGCCCAGCACCCGGGGTGATGTCAGTTCACGTCCGTGCTCGGCCATGCAGGAGGCAATATGAGCATGGTGATGCTGTACGCGCACCAGTTCCAGATTGTTTTCGTCTGCCAGCCGTTTACCGAGCTGGCTGCACAGGTAATCCGGATGCGCGTCGATGGCGATGATGGCAGGGGACACATCGTAGAGAGCCTGGTAGAGCTGCAATGCCTGGCGATAGTCGGCAAAGGTGGCAGGTTCCCCGAGGTTGCCCATGTGTTGGGACACGATGGCCCTGCCCTCCTTCACCAGGCAGAAACTGTTCTTCAGTTCACCGCCCATGGCCAGCAAGGAAATACGCTCATCGAAACCTTTGGGCAGGCGTAGCGGTTGCGGCGCATAACCCCGGGCGCGGCGCAGCAGCCGGGCTTGCCCGTCGGCCACGCGAACCACCGAATCATCCAGCCGGTTGACGATATCGCGGTCATGGAGCAGGAAACAGTCTGCGATATCCGTCAGCCGCGCGCGGGCATCGGCATTGCGGATGACCTGGGGTTCTTCGCTGCGGTTTCCCGAGGTCAGTACGATGGGAGCATCCAGCGCCTGCATGAGCAAATGATGCAGGGGCGTATAGGGCAGCATGAAATCCAGGGTGACCTGGCCGGGTGCTATGTCAGCGGCCAGGCGCTTTCCTGCTGCTTGCAGCACCACGATGGGCGCCGCCCTGTCCTGCAGCAGTGCCGCTTCGGCCGGACTGATCCGCGCGTAGCTTTTGATCATGGCGATATCGGCAGCCATCAAAGCCAGCGCCTTGGCATAGCGCTGCTTGCGGCTGCGCAAACGGCTGACGGCAGCATCGTTGCCCGCATCGCAGGCCAGGTGGATACCGCCGATTCCCTTGATAGCGACGATCTGTCCCTCGCGCAACAGCCGGGCGGTGGTTTCAATGACATCGCGCCCTGCATCCGGCGGCAGCACGTTCCCCTGCCCGTCTTCCAGCCACAGTCTGGGACCACAGTCCGGGCAGGCGTTGGGCTGCGCATGAAAGCGCCGGTCGGACGGATCTTCGTACTCTGACACCGGGGGCACAGGGTGAAGGCGGCCATGCTGGTGTTGGCCCGGTCGTAGGGAACGGCGCGGATGATGGAGAGCCTGGGGCCGTAGTGGGTGCAGTTGGTGAATGGATAGCGGTAACGCCGGTTGGCCGGGTCCTGGATATCCGCGAGACAGTCCGGGCAGGTGGCGGCGTCGGCGGCCACGTCGGTGTGCGCCTGACCCTGTGCGCTCTGGACGATCTGAAAATCCGCCGGGGCCGTTTCCACTGGCGCTGTTTCATTGGTGATGATTTCTTCGATGTGGGACAGGGGCGGCGCATCCAGGCGCAGCCGCTGCAGGAATTCAGCCAGGCTGTCTTCCCTGCCCCAGGCGTGAATCACCACGCCGGCGGCATCGTTCCACACCCGGCCACGGATCCCGCAAGCCCTAGCGATGCGCCAGACCGTCGGGCGAAAGCCCACGCCCTGCACCGTACCCGTCACGCGAATACGCCATGCCGCCATCAGCAGATGCGGGGCAGCTGTTCTCCGGCCAGCCAGTCCACGATCCTGCTGCCGCCGAAGCTGGTCTGCATCTGTACGAATCCCTGCTCGTCTTCGATGACTTCCAAGCGTGTCTTCGGCCTCGTGATAGATTTTGGGACATCCCAGTCCCCAAAATCGACTCGGCCTTTGACAACCTATTGGTGCCCCAGCCGTCCTGGTCACCAAGCACTGCGCAACAACTT
>NZ_JBHNMF010000231.1:0-5105 GCF_048562965.1 Thiolapillus sp.
TGAGCAGGATGCAGCAATCAGCGTATAGAACAAGCTCTAACGGGCAGTATGAACAAAATAGCAACTTTATTTCACCCGAAAATATACGGTGGAACAATGTTGCTTACTCTAAACTCTAGTTCTTTAAGCACTGCGCGAATATGTTCAAGGATGCGTTTTGGAGAACCGCCGTGCTGGATCATGTCCACCAGCTTGCCGTCCTTGCCGACGACATAGATGGTCGAGGAGTGATCCACTGCATAGCCAAGGGTAGAGTTTTCCACCGGCGCCTTGCGGAAGTAGGCGCCGTAACGCTTGGCCAGGGCCTGCAGATACGCCAGTTTTCCTGTCGCGCCGATCATCTTCGGATGAAAGTAGTGGCTGTACTCCTGCAGCTTCTTCACGTCATCGCGCTCAGGGTCCACGCTGATGAACAGGGGCTGGATTTGCGCCATCTCCTTCTTGTCGAGCTTCTTCAGCGCGGCAGACAGGGCACCCAGCGAAGTGGGACATACGTCCGGGCAGGAGGTGTAGCCGAAGTAGATCAGTACGATCTTGCCGCGAAAATCTCTCAGTGATACCTCGCCTTCGGCGGACTGCAGGGTGAAATCACCCCCCATGCCGGGGTAGCGTTCCTCCTTGCCGGAAAACAGCGTCCAGGCATGTGTCGCGGACGTGGAAAAAAGGAACAGCAGAAACAGCCAGAAGTGCTTTTTCATTGTTTTGGAGAATCTCTTTCAGGAGAAAAGACGGCGCATACCTGTGCCGGCAAGGTCTCAGTGTTTCATTTTCATATGGTTCATCTTTTCCATGCTGAAATGACGCACTTCCGCCTCAATATCCTTTTTGCTGCCGTCCTCGAAGATCAGGGTGATGGGCATTTTCCCGCCGGCCTTGAGGGGCTCCTTGATCATCATCAGCATCAGATGGTAGCCGCCGGGCTGCAGGGTGGTCGTGCCACCTGGGGCGACGGGAATGTCCTCCACAGGGCGCATGCGCATGACGCCGTTGTCATTGATATGCGTGTGCAGTTCGACCATGCCCGTGTTGCTCGACTCGGCGCCGACCAGGCGGTGTTCCTTGTCGCCGGTGTTTTTCATGCCGAGAAAACCCGCGCTGGTGGTCAGGCCGGGAGGGACTTCCCGCGCCCAGGGGTCGATAATCTGAATGTCTTCGGCGGCGGTGCCTGCAAAGGCCGGTGCAATCAGGGCCAGGCCCAGCAGTCCTGTTATTAAATGTTTGAACATGTGTTGTCTCCTGTGTTCTTGAGTAGGCTGATGGTAGCAGCTGCCTGAAGCTTGTAAATACGACAAGTGTCAATCCGGCACGTAATTTCATCAAATTCTGACAAACCTGTGTCAAATGACACAGCGTGTTGTATTCATTGATAAATAATGGAGACTCTGGCTGCAGACATTCTTTCCTGAGGCAGGGAAAGGTATCATGCCGGCCATGAAAAATATTGATGCACAGGAATTTTCACGGGCCTTGCTGAACTGGTTTGCCGCACATGGCAGGCAGGACCTGCCCTGGCAGCAGGACAGAAGCCCTTACCGCGTGTGGGTTTCGGAGATCATGCTTCAGCAAACCCAGGTGGCTACGGTCATCCCGTATTATCTGAAGTTCATGCGGGCTTTTCCCCAGGTGCAGGATCTGGCCCAAGCTGATATCGATGAGGTACTGCATCACTGGTCAGGCCTTGGCTACTATGCAAGAGCCAGGAACCTGCACAGGGCGGCAAAAGTGGTGATGGAACAGCATCAGGGGCGTTTTCCTGAAAGCTTCGAGCAACTGCTGGCATTGCCCGGTATCGGTGAATCCACCGCAGGGGCCATACTGTCTCTCTCGCTGGGTCAGCATCATGCGATTCTCGATGGCAATGTGAAGCGTGTGCTGGCCAGGATATTCATGGTGGACGGCTGGCCGGGAAAGACTGCGGTCCTCAAGGAACTCTGGAGCCTGTCCCGTATGCTGACGCCAAAAAGTCAGGCGGGTGATTACAACCAGGCGATGATGGACCTGGGCGCCACCCTGTGTACGCGCAGCAACCCGGATTGCCCATGTTGTCCCATGCAGGAACACTGTGCTGCATATCGGGCGGACCGGGTATCCGATTTTCCAGGCCGCAAGGCGGCGAAAATCCTGCCCAAGCGCTCTGTGCAGATGCTGATGCTGGTCGATGGGAGGGGCGGGGTGATGCTGGAGAAACGGCCGCCCAGTGGTATCTGGGGCGGGCTTTGGAGCTTTCCCGAACTGAAGCTTGAGGATGATCTGTCGGTATGGCTGCAACAGCACGCAGGCTTTGCTGTGTTAGAAATCCGGACCTTGCCCGAACGCAGGCACAGTTTCAGCCACTTTCAACTGCACATCTTTCCGCGCCTGATCCTGCTTGAAAAACCGGGTTTGCAGGTGCTGGATGGAGATAGCCGGGTCTGGTATAACCTGTCTCAAAGCCAGAAGCGGGGACTGGCCGCGCCGGTGCAGCTGTTGCTGCAAGAACTGAAAGAGGAACTGAAATGACGCGAATGGTGAATTGTATCAAGCTGGGGAAGGAGGCTGAAGGCTTGGAGCGGCCGCCTTATCCCGGTGAATTGGGAAAGCGGATTTTTGAGAATGTCTCGAAAGAAGCCTGGCAGGGCTGGCTGCAGCATCAGACCATGCTGCTCAATGAGCATCGGCTGTCGCCCGTCAATCCCAAGGACAGAAAGTTTCTTGAAGAGGAAATGGAAAAATATTTCTTTTCTGGCGGTTCCGCCAATCCGCCTGAATTCAATATCAAGCTGTGATTTTTCTTGACTAATTGCTCCTGTCCGGCTTAAATATGCCGCCTTGCCGCAGATCAAAGCCGGCAGGAATGTGCCCAGGTAGCTCAGTCGGTAGAGCAGAGGACTGAAAATCCTCGTGTCGGCAGTTCGATTCTGTCCCTGGGCACCATACAACGAGAGACCCACGAAAACGCCCCGCATTGTCGGGGCGTTTTTGTTTCCGTCCGATTGCAGGGGCAGCACAAATTTCCCTTCAATGGTGCTAGGATCTTTGTCTGGTTTTGTTCGTTGTCTGGAAAAGCCGGGGAATAAGTGTCCAACCTGTCCTGCAAACTGTTACTGGTCGATTCTGATGTGGCGGATGCCGAACTGGCAGGTGATCTGCTTCGGCAGTCTTTTCCGCATTGTGAACTGGTAACTGTCACCGATGCCGTCGCCTTTGCCGAACAGCTGAGTCTGGGGGGATTTGCTGCAGCTGTTTCCGAGCTGGCGCTTGGCTGGGCGTCCGGTACGGACGTGCTTACTGCGATTGCCGACAGGTACCCCGAGACTGTCACCGTGCTGTTTGCCAAATCCCTTCCCCCGAATGTCAAGGACCTGCAATCCGCCTCGGTCCCGTCTGCCATTCTGAAAAAGGATGAAGCGGGTTTTTTGAAGCTCGCGGATACAGTCGGTTCTGGTCTGTGCGGTGCGCAGGCATCTGAATGCCACCCCGAAACGGAGCGGCGTCCCTCGACACCAGGTGGAAAAACGCCGGCTGAGCCGAACAGCGACCAGACTGTGAAGCCTGTTTTGTCCACAGAACCCGGTCAGCCATCCCCGGAACATCTGTACCTGTTGAGAAGGAAAGCTGCGGAAGCTTTCCTTCGCTGGAAGATTGCCGACAGGAACAGGGCGGGGGAAGGGCATTCAAAGAAAAGCGGAAAGCCGCCTGAAAAGGAAGCCAGGATGTTGAAGGAAGATTTTGATATCACCTGGGATGAAAAACGGGAGCTGTACGAACTTGATGTCCAGCTGGCATTGCTGAATGCCCGATATTTACAGACAAAGGAGGCATCGCCAATCGATCCAGACAGCTATCTGGCCCAAGCGGAAAAGGTCAGCATCAGAAAAAGCAGATAGCTCTCAAGTACCGGAAAATCCGCGATCGTTTCGACGCGAAATGGCGCCAATCGATGAAAGATTGATTGAATCGATCCTGTGATTTTTCATGGGCATAGGCATAAAAAATGGAACCATTCCGCCCACAATAATGATAGGACCATTGGAGTAAAAAAGCGATGCCCGCGAGGCTAGGGGAAAAGAAAGAAAGTGACAGAACCGTCCTGCAAGCTGCTGTTGATTGATACCAGTCCGTCAGATGCAGAGCTTGCTGACAAGCTGCTTTCCCAGGCTTTTCCCAACTGCGAGCTGACTGTCGTTTCCGATGCGGTTGCTTTTGCCGAGCAACTGGCCAATGGCGGCTTTTCTGCTGTCATTTCCGAGCAGGCACTGGGATGGGCGTCCGGCATGGATGTACTTGCCACGTTTTCCAGGCGCCACCCGCTCACAGCGACCATCCTGTTTTCAGAAACACTGCCCCCTGAAGCTTGCCGCCTCGAGCATGGCAACCGGCTGTTTGCCTGCCTGACAAAAAACAGCGCCGGCTTTCTGCAGCTTGCCGATATAGTCGCGTCCCTGTTGCGGGCAATCAGGGAAGATCAGGACGTGTATGGTTTCTGGCGTCAGACACTTGGCAATATGAATGATCCTGCGTTGACTGTCACTGCTGATGGCCAGGTGGAGGAAGCCAATAATGCGGCTGCCGGGGTGCTTGGATACCAGGATGCCGCAGAGCTGCGGGGACTTGGGTTAGAGCCTTTGTTTGACCTTGACGCCGGCAGGCTGCCGAAAGCTGGGCTGAAGAAACAGCTTCAGGCCATGGCAAAAGGCGCAGCCGATCCGCTGGATATTCAGGCGACACCATTGAAAGGAGCGTCCGCTGCCGCGCGGGGCCGCTTGACCGTCTGGCCGCTTCCTGGTGATGCAGCGCGGCTGGCGGCAATTTATCGCCCACAGGCCGGCAAACAGGCGCCCGCCGATCCGGATGGTGAATATCAGCAACTGCTGTATGCGGTTTCCCATGATCTGCAGGAGCCGCTGCAACTGGTTTCCCGTTACGCAGACCTGTTGCAGGAGGATTATGGCGCCGCCCTGGAGAAAGACGGCAGGTTTATCGTCAGGAATCTGGCAAGCAATGCCCGGCTGACGCAGTCCATGCTTGATGATCTGCTCGAATATTCCCGCCTTGGCCGCCTCGAACCTGTCCTTGTGGAAGTGGATCTGAATGAAATCGTTGATGATGTGACGGCATTGTATGCA
>NZ_JBHNMF010000232.1:0-5054 GCF_048562965.1 Thiolapillus sp.
CGCCAGGCCAGCATCATCACGGTTGATAAGCGCTGCCGGATAGTTATGCAGTGTATGGATTTGAATAAAGTGAGGTAACAGGGTCATATCATGCTCCATTATATTTTTTGATCTATTTAGTTGGCCTTGGATTTTGCCAATTCTGAAAAATAGCGGCCGGCGATGCCAAGACGAATCTCTTCTGCTCGTTCCTCATTTCGCTCCTGGTGAATGATCAAACCACCAAATTCGCGCCAGTTGGGGGCCGTCTCTTTGCTTGCCAGCAGCCGCAACAATTGGGGCAGGAGTTGGCGAAAGGCGTCACCGCGTGCTGTCAGCAATTTTGTTACTCGGGATTCAGAAACGCCCGCCTGACAAAGTTGTTTGCCCAGGCTGTCTTTGCCATTGTGACCCGCAAGGGCGATACCATGGGCAATCAAGGCCCAACGACGCCATGTATCAGGCTGCCAGCTTTCCGGGTCAAGATCAGCCTGGATCAGAGCGCGGGAAAGGGCAGAAATCTGGTGCGGGCGAATGTTCTCCACATCCAGCCGGGCGAGCGCCGCCTTTTCACCCTTTCCCAATCCATATTCATCGCCCGGGAAACGAGCGGACTGGGTGATGACACGAGCCAGACGGACAACAGGATTGCCAGCCATTGTTGGTGTTTCAACCTGTTCGGTATCAGGCGTCTCCATGTGCAGGTTCCTCCTTCAGAGTAAGTTGGCGGTAATGATCCGCAAGTGGGGGAAAGGGTGATTTATTGCTGCGCAATACACCATGAAACCGAGAGAGTGCAGCGCTGCGCGCGCGGTAACGCTGCTCACTGCTGCGTGGGCCAGCATGAAAGGCATTATTCAGGATTGCCTCGGCACGATCCGCCATGGCAAGAAGCCATTGCAACCGTATTTTATCCGGGTCATCAGATTCAATCTCCTCATTGAGGTCCTGAAAAAAACGAGCGTCTTCCTCTTGCTCGAATGGCTTTGCAAAACCATTGGCTCGATCTTTTGCACTATCTGAAAAGCAATCCTTTGTTGCTCCATTATCAAACAATGTTGCCATGGCAGACCATAGCACTTTACGCATTTTGCTAATGGCGTTTACCCGTTCTTCAGCGAGGGCTGCAAGCCGATCAGTCTTTCTACGCAACATCATTTTGCGCACGGTGGGTGAAATAGGGATTCGACGTTCGTGGTAGCCTTCAGTCTTGCCCTGCCCTCGAGTTACTCCCTGGGCTAAAACTATGATACCTTGCTCTCCGTCTTCTACAGTCAATGCTTGTGCGATGGGTTGCTGATATTTGCCAACCAGCAATTCTACAGCGACCTTGTAGTTGAATCCTTTGGCGGTAATAGTCAGCGCCTTCTCCGCAGCTACATCGATAGGTATCCAGGGATCTCCGGTAATGCCGTTGCGCTCTTTGGCTGCAACCCGTGAAACCTTGCTCCCAGTTGTGACTGCAACAATGTTTTCTTCATCCTTTAACAGGCGTATTTTACGACAAATCTCTATATAAAACGGGTCAAGCGAACTGAATGAAAGGCTTTTAGCACCGTCCCAGGGCAATAACCAGATCAAGCCCGTACCGTTCTCTTTTTGCAATTCATTTTGCGCTACAATTTTCTCCCGATCACTGAGAAGCACATTGACATCCCGCAGCCAACGCTTTCCCCAATTTCCATAAGGAACTACGCCGAGTGCCGGGCGGCTGGCAAATCCACCATTCATCCTGGAAATACCATAATTTCCTGCACCCAAGAATCCCTCCTGGGTTTGCAAGCTGATGAGCGCCATCAACCAGTCATCCAGGTTGCTGTTTGTCATACATGCGGTTTTTAGATCATGGTTTTTGGAAGTGACCAGCATATCGAGTTCATCAGGCGCATGAAGTCTGCTTTTCCATTTACTGACATCTTCGCCTGGCACTGGTGGTTGCATAAGGGCGGGACGGTCATGAGGCGTTATCAGGCACCAGGCGGCTCCATCCGAGTCGTCTGGGGTGAGATTCATAAGAGCCTCTCTCCATTCCTGTGCTGTTTCGAATGGCTGCAATGAGCTTGCTTGATGCAATGCCATTGCCGCTAGTTGAACTAGAAAAGCATGCCAGGGATGGCGTTGATGTGGACGTAATGCAGGAAAATCACGAATCTCATCTTGTTGCATGGCAACGAACAGCCAAGGAAGACTGTAGTGGTTGAGTTGCCCATCAGCAATCCTGCGGGCGCGGATCAATTTTTCATCCAATAATGAGTAGTGAAGTGCCATATTGCTCTCCATGAACAGGTTTAAGATCAGTCATTATTCAGACGCTCCAATCCAAAGCGGCTGTAACAAAAGCGAGTTTTCCCAAGGTTGAATATGATGGCCTCTTGGGTATGTTCTATTGCACTAGGGGGAGTATCTGGATCCAATCCATGGGGAAGCAGGAAGTGGCGTATTGGAAGTTGTCGCAACTGTTTACCGAAAGGCCCTGTTAATGGGGGTTCAAATTGCACCAGTTTGTCCTGTGCGCCTAAACGAGTGGCAATTTTGTGATCATTCGGAAATGCCATATTTGCATCTTTGGCAAACTCTTTATCGATCTCCAGCGTATGAAGATAACCGATGGTGCGTTGTGCTCCTGTGTCGCCTTCAATTTGTTGCCCCAATTGTTCCCATGCATCCCCCATTTCTTGTTGTATCACTTGTAATTGATCTGGATGTGTTGCGCCTTCTACCAGAAGGCGATTATCACGGGGGACCTGTATATTAGGGTGTTCAACGATCAGGCGATGGGTAGCCTCGATGATGCGCAAATCTGGATAAACACCTCCACCATCACGGAAACGGCCTAGTCCATGTGCTGCATGACTCAGCATAGGCGTAAGATCGTTATTCTTTGGTGTTAGCACCCAAGTTTGGGCCGTTTGATAGTCGACAGGGCGTTGTGCTTTGGATCGACAGTGGCGATGCAATCGTCCTATGCGTTGTAACAGCACATCCATTGGACATAGATCGGTAATCAACACGTCGGCATCAATATCAAGACTCTGCTCCAGAGTCTGAGTACCGATGACAATGCAGGAGCCATCTGGACGTTTTTTCCCGAGACGTGATTCAATTGCTAGATCAAGTAGCGACCTGTCCTGGCGGCTGAAGCGGCTATGATGAAGCGTCACTACCTCATTTACTGTAAATAGCCATGCTGGATCTTGCAGCCTGCCTTCGAGTTTCTTTAATAAAGTGATGGCAGCGGGCACGGTATTTCTAATGACCAGGACTTTCGCGCCGGAATTTGCTGCGTTAATCGCCATTTCGGCAATTTTTTCAGCTTCGTCTATGCAATCATATAGTGACCAGTTTACCGATTTAGTACGCCCCATGGCAGGTATAGAATGAAGTCCTCTGAAATCGCTTATAGCTGGGTAAGGAGTGAGTTTTGCAGTATCGAAGGGTTCCAGCACACTAGCTTTTCCACCCTTTGGCACCAGATCCAGGTAGCGGTGACGTGCGCTAGCTCCTAGTGTGGCGGAAAGTAATAAGGCGTGTCCGCCATTATGAAGATGAGCTTTTAACAGACGGGTAAGGAGTACAGTCATATAGGGATCTGAAGCGTGCACTTCATCTACCACTAGCAGGCTTCTTGATAGCAATGCATAGCGCAAATGAGCGTGTCGAACCTTCAATATACCAAGCAAAGCTTGGTCAATAGTACCCACTGCTATGGGTGCCGCTAGAAAGCGTTTGGGTGATTCAGCTGCCCAGCGGCGATGGGCTTGTTGCTCATCTGGATCGTCATTCCACAACATCTTGAAATCTGGTAGAGCTATGGCTTGGTGGTTATCGGCAGCAGCATAGCCTGGCAAAGCTCTAACGGTAATAGGCGGCTCCACTGGCCAGAGCCGTTTGATGGTTCTCTTTACTCGCTGATAAATCTGGGTCGCGGAAACACGAGTAGGAAGAGCAAAATAAAGACTGTCGACTTGCCCGGTACGAAAAAGATGAATATAGCGCCACAATGCGGCTTCGGTCTTTCCGCTACCGGTTTCCGATTCGAGGATCACTAACGAACCTAAATCGGTATCATCCATCGCTTCTTGAATGGGGTATGGAGCTTCGATTTCGAAGGTTTGGGTAAAGGTAGGCTGTCTGACACTCAATGAGTGATGCCAGGAGTTGGCGTCCAGTCCTACAGTTAAAATGGCATTTTCTGCATTATCCCAAGCTGTTTTTACTCGGTCATCAGCTTCATTGGCATAACCAAAAAACCGTGTATCTGAACCCAGCCAATCGGCCAACTGCACCAACCCTGCAAAGAGATGCCCAAACTCGGGGGCGCTGGGCAGTGGTCCCCCGCTATTTGAAAAGGCTTGAGGGAAAAGTATTTTTACACGCTGGGTCATTTCCTCCATGACAGGCAAGGGATCGTAGCCTATGATGCCATTGGCTTCTTTTACCGGACGCCAGATTGCTTTATTCCAATTTGTTGCTTGTTCAATAATAGGGCGACCATGGTGGCTGATGCTGGCTTTGAGTAATGAGTCAACGGCTTCTCCCCACGTACATATTTCGCTAACCGGCAGTGCATCCACAAGATGAATTAATGATTCTTCTTCAAAAATCTTGGTTGCCTCAATGCCGTGTCCCGCAGGCGTTGGCCATTCATGAGGGCGATCAGCTTGTTGCCAACGCTTGGCCTGAAAGCCACTGTTAGCCTTGCCTAAATCATGTAGGAAAACCAGAGCCGCTAGACGCGCAATATCCTGTTCAGTAAGCTTACGCTCCGCTGCTTTTCCCAAAGCTCTATAAATTGAATGGCACTGACTGAGTTCATGAAAACATATGGCAACATCTGTCATATGGTCCACAAGCGGTAACCAGTATTTTATCCGCCCCTGTTCATCTCTTTGTAATTTACCAAATGCTTGGCAGGCCTGAGGAGCCCCTCGCATGATTTCATCCCTTTCTGTTTCTTCCAATATGGGCCATCATATCCGGCTAATTTTGGCGATATTATGTAGCTCTTAGCGTCTCGCCATATGAACGAGGTTAGTGCTAATTGTCGGGTTCCGTGTGATCATATTCCCAAAAAG
>NZ_JBHNMF010000233.1:0-5029 GCF_048562965.1 Thiolapillus sp.
CCGCGTTCGGAGGCCTACTTTGTTTTCCCTCTGGCGCAAGGCACGCCGGGAAAACAGTGCGGCCTCGCGGCTACTGGGGTCTACCAGCCTTCGCTTCGCTCTCCATGGCTGGCAGCGGGGGCAGTCGGTTTTACATCCCGCATTACGGGTTCGGCCTTGTCCACGGCGGGTGCAGGTTTCTTTTCGATCTGCAGCGGCGAGGTCCTTTTCTCGATCTTTCTCATCACGTGGGCTGTGGGCCCGGCAGGTTTCGGCGGCGTTGCAGTCTCTTCGAGGGACTTGAGCTGCTCATGCTCTTTCATGGGTCGCCACCCCCGCTCGGGCTTTTCCGACAGGGGCGCATTGACCTCTTCGGGTATACTGGGGGGAGGCACAACTTCTACCGGCGCTCCTCTTTCCGTCGGCTCCGGCCGAAGCTCTCCGCTGGCATCCGGCTCCGCCGCCTTGTCATCAGACTCGTAATAATCTGCGTTCGGCCAGTCACTGCCCGGCGGCCTGATCAATTCGTTTCTGAACTTGCGGGTGGGCTGGCTGTGGTAGCGCTGGGTCTGCTGATAATCGGCATAGGGGCGAAAACCGGAATTGGGCGACAGACCGTATCCGGGATTTGCCGGCTGAACGGCTGCACTGCCCCCCGGGGGCGGCCAGTTTATGGAACCCGGACCATTGCTCTGGGAATAATAACCGTCAGCCATGGCGACAGCAGAAACCAATAGACCACAACCCAAACCACAGAAAACCACACTACGCATTGCCGCTCCTCCAACCAGCATCATATTCAGAATCTACCACAATCTGCCAGACATGCGCATCTAGGAGCCCGTCGGACTTAGGAGGATTCTACTGCGGCGATGGGAAAGCGGTGCATTTTTCCGATCTTTTTCGCTGCGTAGAACCACTATGCGCCTTAAAAGTTCGAAAAACTGCCCTCACTTTCCCACTCGCCTCGCTACGAACCCCTAAGTCCGACAGACTCCTAGGGAAGCGCTTCCCTAGGCCAGTCCAAGAGGATTGTCCGGATCCACCCCTTCCATGAAAGGCAGATGGCGCTCCCTATGGGTCACCTGGTAAACCAGGCCGATCCAGTTGGCCACCACGGCCTCGGCGGTATCATGCCAGATATTGTCGATATTGCTGGCCACCAGTTTCTCGGGAAATTCCGGCAGCGTCTCCCCTGCGTCCCGGGCACGTTTCAGGCACCAGGCATATTCGTCGAAGATGGCCTTCTGCTGCAGGCTGAAATAATTGTCAGGCATAGGCGGATAGTCTTCCCGCTCCCCGGCGATCCAGCGCAATACCTCACGTTTGTATTCCTTGAGCAGGGACACAGTATCGTATTCCGGGTGCCCCTGGAAGAACACGAAACGCAGACCATCCGGACTGGTGGCCAGATGCACACCAATCTCCTCACTTTCCACCAGCACGCGCAGACCTGCTTCACGAAACTGTTCCGGTGTCACCGCATTCCAGCGGGAATGGGGCACGTGGAAGCGGCTGTTGACATCATTTACCAGGGGATGGACCTTGTCCATCACGCGATGCGGGAACACACCCCAGATTTTCTGTTCCTGAGGAATACGGTGCTGAGCGTAGCGAAACTGCAGAACAGCATGGGTGGTCAGACAGGAACACAGGGTGGAGGTGACATTCTCCCAGGCCCAGTCGATGACCCTGATCAGGGGCTCCCAGAACGGCTGATTGGCCAGTTCCGGTCCGGTGACATTGGCACCGGTGATGATCAGGGCATCCAGCCCCTTCTCCCGGATGTCATCGAAGCTTTCATAGTAGGCATCGATATGCGCCTGGGC
Source organism: Thiolapillus sp. (assembly GCF_048562965.1). NCBI lineage: Bacteria > Pseudomonadati > Pseudomonadota > Gammaproteobacteria > Chromatiales > Sedimenticolaceae > Thiolapillus > Thiolapillus sp. The sequence goes on from NZ_JBHNMF010000233.1 coordinate 1,809, forward strand.
TTCGGGACTGCGCGGCAGTTCCGGCAGGGTGAAGGGATGCACATAGAACTGGGCGATGGGATTGCTCTCCCCCACCAGACGGAAGAACTGGCGCTCGGTGGCGGCCAGAGCCTTGTCCGGCATCATGTTCAGCAGGCCGATATGCAGCTCGCGGATATGCTGGTGCATGGCACGGCCCGTGGGCAGCACCAGCAGGCCTTCCTGGCGCAGGCGTTCGAAGGATGGCAGATCGTTGTGGGCAACCAGGGGCATCAGCTTTCCTCCCGGGCAATGGCCGTTTCCAGCAGATCGAGAAACTCCGTTTCGGTGTTCACCCCGGCAAGTTCCTTAGAGGTGACGGTATATCCCTGGCGCGCAATTTCCTCATAGCGGGGTATGCGGGAGTGGAACAGTCGCGGGAATACCCAGCGGGTAAAATCGTCCGGATCCATCTGCGCCGCATAGTCCAGATCCATTTCCGCCAGATATATTTCCAGTTGCTCCAGCAGGAACTCCGGACGGTAGTAAAGGGGCTTGGGCGATGACTGGGCACGGCTGATGAGCTGCTGTTCCTGTTCTTCATCGGTGATCTTGATGTAGAGGATGAAGCTGTGCTGTGCCAGCAGTTCAATGACGCCGGGCTCGTCCAGTTCACACAGACTGCCACCCATGTCGTTGATGAAATGCTTGTAGCCGTAGACATCCTGAGCCTTGCGGATAAAATCCGGCACATCACGCACCGCGGCAATCTCAGCGTCACGGTACTGGGCCTGACGCCGGATGAAATCCTTCAGGGGCACCCCGCCCTGCTCAGGATTGCCCAGCTTGCCGACAAAACTCAGTACCGGCCCCAGATCGTCCACCTTGATGTTGTTGCGGATGTAAATCCAGTCACGGCGCAGCAGGTCACGCAGAAACGGCTGCTGCATGGCCTGGGCTTTTACCAGATCCATGATCGGCTCATCCAGATAGCGTGTACCGATACGGTAGTCACCGGAATAGTGGAACCAGTCATGCTGGCGCAGCATGTTGGAAATGTAGGTCTTGCCTACCCCAGACATGCCCAGCAGCGTGATTTTCTTGTGCTCCCAGGCGCGAAAGGATTCAACGGTAAATTTCACATCAGGTGTCCCTTGGCGAACGCGATGGCTTATTATACCGGGGTATGTCTGAGCAAGTGAATTTGTCCCGTAAAATGCACGACTGGTTCAGCCGGCAGATGGAATCGACGCGCCTGCACCTGGCCCGTCCCGATGCCCTGATCCAGCTGGCAGTCATGGGGCTGATCACCGGGCTGCTGGCTGGGGCGGTCATCGTCTGCTTCCGCTATCTCATCGAAGCGGCGCAAAACTTTGCCCTGAGAGGCAACGGCCCGGATGCCTTCGAATCACTGACTCCCTGAATGCGCTTTGTCTTTCCCCTGGCGGGCGCCATCGCACTGGCCGTGATGTTCCGCTGGTTTGCCAAAGGCCTGTACGTGCTGGGTGTGGCGCGGGTGCTGGAGCGCATGGCCTATCACCAGGGGCATCTGACCCTGCGGGGCTTCGTGCTGCAGTTCTTCGGCGTGGCTATCGCCCTGATCAGCGGCCATTCGGTGGGACGGGAAGGTGCGCATATCTTCCTCGGCGCCTGTACCGGCAGCCTGCTGGGACAGAAACTGGAACTGCCCAATAACGCCGTGCGCACCCTGGTCGGCTGCGGTACTGCTGCCGGCATCGCCGCTTCGTTCAACACGCCACTGGCGGGCGTGATCTTTTCTCTCGAAGTCATCATGATGGACTATCAGCTGGCCAGCTTCATTCCCGTGATCCTGAGCGCGGTCACGGCAACCGTGGTGTCCAATGCCTTCCTCGGCAATGCTGCGGTGTTCAGCGTGCCCATCATGGAACTGGGCAGTCTGAAGGAAATCCCGTTGGTGGTGATACTCGGCCTGCTGAGTGGCACCCTGGCCGCCGGATTCATCATCATGGTCAAGAAAATCGCCGGTAAGGGCAAGGTCTGGCCCATCGAGTGGCAGATGATGGCGGCAGGTATTTCCATTGCCTTGCTGGGTATGTGGTTGCCGGAAGTCATGGGTATCGGCTATGACACCATCAATATCGCTCTCATCGGGGGCTACAGCGCCGGACTGCTGTTGCTGATGGCGGCGGCCAAACTGGTGGCCACCAGTATCTGCTCCGCCCTCAACGTACCGGGCGGCATGATCGGCCCGTCATTTTTTATCGGCGCCACGCTGGGGGCGGGATTTGGCCATCTCATGATCGCATGGTTGCCCGACATCGGCATCCAACCCGGCCTGTATGCCATGCTGGGCATGAGCGCCATGATGGGCGCCAGTCTGCAGGCACCGCTGGCCGCTTTGACAGCCTTGCTGGAGCTCACAGACAATCCGCAGATCATCATGCCAGGCATGCTGGTGGTGGTCATCGCCGGCCTGACCGCCAGCGAACTGTTCGGGCAGGAATCCCTGTTCATCACCATGCTCAAGGCCAAGGGGCTGGACTACAAACAACATCCGGTGCTGGCGGCGTTGCGCCGTGTGGGAGTGGCCAGCATCATGAACAAGGATTTTATGCGCTCTATGCGCAACATCAGCCTTGAACAGGCGCACAAGCTGCTTGAATCCAAGCCGAAGTGGATCGTCATCACGGAAGACAAGAAGCCAAAAGCGATACTCCCCGGCATCGCCCTGGCAGGATTCTTGGAAGCCGAACAGGAGGAACCACTGGAGGAAATCGATCTGATGGCCATCCCCGGGAAACGGCTGGAACTCGCCCCCATCCACCTTCACGAAACCCTGCAGGAAGCGCTGGAGAAGCTGAACAAGGGGGAAGGGGAAGCGTTATATGTACAGCGCATGTCCGCCCCGGGGATCTGGCGCATCTACGGCATTCTTACCCGCGAACAGATCGAATCGTCCTATCAGCTGTGAAGCCGGAATTCCAAGTGTGTCTTCGACCTCGTGATAGATTTTGGGACATCTCAGTCCCCAAAATCGACTCGGACTTTGACAACCTATTTGTGCCCCAGCCGTCCTGGTCACCAAGCACTGCGCAACAACTTCGCAAGCTCGTTGCTGCTCCGTACTTGGCTCCCATATGACTGGACGCCGCGTTCGGATGCCTACTTTGTTTTCCCTCTGGCGCAAGGCACGCCGGGAAAACAGTGCGGCCTCGCGGCTACTGGGGTCTACCAGCCTTCGCTTCGCTCTCCATGGCTGGCAGCGAGCGTGAGATGTCCGC
>NZ_JBHNMF010000234.1:0-5016 GCF_048562965.1 Thiolapillus sp.
ATGTGTTGGGTCAATAGCATAGACTCGGCGTACTATGATGTCAAGCCTCTACAGACATGAAAAAGCGATTGTAGATCCATGGAGGCAGGCTTGTACTCATCTTAGGGGTGAGTAGTTACGTCGTGATCTCCTTTTGTTACTGATGTTGCTTGTTGCGCAGCATGATTCTGGCGCGTTTTTCGGCGGCCTTCTTTGCTATTTCGGCGGCCCTGGGGCGTGTTCTGCCTTTGGGATTCCCCCGCCGGCGATTATCTATCCATTTTAGATTGACGCCCTGCCAGCCCTCCTTAATGGTAAAGAGCAACACCTCATCTGCCGTCATGCCGATTTCCTCTTGGCCACGTAAAGCCGCCTTCAGGTTCAACTCAAGGGCATACTGGGTCAAAGGGCTTTTCTTGACTTTCCGATGCTCTATAAAGCGCTTTATCGTGTCCTGGGAAATTGGCCATCCCTCAAAGGCGGACAAATCGATGCTGGTCGCTTTGGGGGATGCGGTATTGCGGGGGGGAGGCTCATTCTCAACATTCTCAAGAGGAAGGGTGAGGTTGTCAGAGGCGTCATCCGTAGCCGAAGGAAGCATTTGTGCAGTGGGTAGGAAGAGCGGGTTTTTGGTGTCCTGGTGAGCGATAACGACCCACTTCATGTCAATCAGATCACTCAGTGCTTTGCGTGTAGGGCGCAGTTTCAAGTGACAAATATTGGTGATATCGCGTGCCCCAGTCGGAACCAGGTTGCCGATTGCGTCACGGCAGGAAAAAAGAGCCAACAGCACACGCAGTTGAGAATGCGTAAGCCTTGTATTGCTCAATAGCGTGTCAGGTATGCTTATCATTGGTTGACATCCTCCCCGCCCTAAAGGACAGGGATTCCAGCCCCCTCGGTTGAGGTGGTAGGTGGTACTGCCTCGCGGCTTCCCATGGCCCTCACAGACGATGACGCTTATATCCCCCACCTCAAGGAAGGGGTTTTACGCGCTGTTTTGATAAAGGCACCGCAAGTGGTTTCTATAGGATATATTACGCCAGATACCAGGATTAGGCAATCATGGGGTATTCATACGCCCTGCCCGAACACCAGCCTGCGGTATGTCATCGGTGCTCGATGCGTTCTGGATGGGGTCCAGCATCCCGTGGAGCTGAAGCTGAAGACCTGTATGGCGCGCTTGGCCCTCTCGGCTCACAGCGATGCGCACAGCTTCTGGCTGCCCAACCATGTGTACCTGCTTTTTTCCTCGGGTAACGGCGGTATAGTAAAGATTACGGTTGAGCATGACGTAGTGACTGGTAGTAGCAGGGATCACAACCGCTTTGTATTCTGACCCCTGGGACTTATGTACGGTCACCGCATAAGCATGCAGCAATTGGTCAAGCTGGGTTCCTGCGATCTCAACGGGTCTGTCGTGGCCATCGAATTGCACGGTCACCAGTTTTTCGTCAGGATTCACAGCGATCACCTTCCCCATATCACCGTTGAAGACGTTATTCTTATAGTCATTGCGGGTTTGCATAACCCTGTCGTGAAGTCGATAAACCGCATCGCCATGGTGCGTCTCCGGCTTCTCCGTCGCGGGCGGGTTGATCTTCTCCTGCAGGCGTACGTTGAGCGCACGGGTGCCACACTCGTACCCTTTCATGGGGGTCAGCACCTGGACTTCATTGGGATCAATGCCTTGTGTCTGCGGAATCACCCGAGTCACCAGGTCAACGATATGTTCGGGGATCCCCTCTTTTTCCATTGAATGAAAGGAGAAATCGCTATCGGGATCTTCTGACATCACGGGCATTTCCCCCCGGTTCATGGCATGGGAGTTGGTAATTATTCGAGAATCCTGTGCTTGACGATGGATCTCGGTAAGGCGTGCGACCGGGGCCCGGTTGCTGTTGATCAGGTCATGGAGCAGGTTGCCGGCCCCAACGGACGGCAACTGATCCGCATCCCCCACCAGCAGCACCATGGCGTGATTTGGGATTGCATTGAGCACGGATCGCATCAGACGGGTATCGAGCATCGATGCTTCATCGACCACCACGGCATCACACTGCAGGGGGTTCATCGCGTCATACATGAATCCCTGTTGCGGATTGTAGTTGAGCATCATATGAATCGTTGAGGCGTCACGGCCGGTGGCCTCAGACAGGCGCTTGGCTGCCCGCCCGGTCGGTGCGCAAAGAAGCACATTTGCGTTGAACTGATTTTCCAAAATATCAATGATACTTCGGGTTACCGTGGTTTTACCGGTGCCCGGGCCGCCGGTCATAACCATAAACTTACTGGTAACAGCGTTTTGAATGGCGGCTCGTTGAGAGGGGGAGTAATCCATGCCATCAGGCATCGTCCACGGTGTTTCCTCCCAAGGTGGTGCGCTCACCATGATATCTGCGATGCGTTCAGCAATACGAACTTCGGCATCGTACATGCTTTTGTTCGCCACCCAGGCCTTTTCGTCGATTTTGTAGCCGGCCAGGATATCGTCGGCGACCGCACTGATCATGGTTTCTGATACGGTTTCAGGGTCAATACCCAGTAGCTTGGACGCACGGTAGCGGGTAACCCCCCAGTCGAGCCGCGTGTGCCCCTCGTCTTCGGCCTCACTCAACACATGACGAATGCCGGCGAGCACGCGCTGGCGGGAGTCTTTATCGACGTTCATTGAGAGCGCCACACGATCCGCTTTCGCAAAGCTGATACCGCGAATGCTGGTCAATCGGTAGGGGTGTTCTTTTATCGTGGGGAGTGCTTTTTCGCCCCAGGTTTTGTATATCAGCCAGGCGTCGGCGTTGCCGATGTCGTATTCCTTGAGAGCGCGCATGATGCGATACACCATTTCGTGCTGCTTCCAGGCCTCGGTAATCCGTTCAAAAGTTTTGTCCTTGACGCCGGGAACCGCCATCAAGGCGGGATCAGCGCGAGACAGCAGATTAAGGGCGTGGGTGCCAAAATGATCCACCAGTCGCTTGCCCATGGTGCCGGAGATACCCTTTACGATGCCGCTATTGAAATAGCGAACCAGCCCTTCGTCGGTATCCGGTATGATAGGCACTATGGCCCGCGCCTCAAAACCGTAACCGTGTTTTGGGTGATGCTCAAAGCGCCCAATGCATTCGCATTCATTGCCGGGACGCAAATCGCTGCTTCCCTTTACTTTCACCAATCCATTTTGTGCCTCTGGGTGATCGGTTTCCACGTCCAGTATAGAAAAACCGTTATCCGGATTACGGAAAATCACCCGTTTTACCCGCCCGACAAATCGGGTGTCTTGTTGAACCGGAGTAACCGTGGTTTTGTTGATTGAAAACATGGGAGTCACCTTTTTCAGATCGATATAATTATGGTATTCTATATCCTATGGGAGTTATTTCAAGCAAAACCAGAGGCACCAAGGAGCACTACATGCAGGTGGCCCGGCGATTGTCAGAAAGATTTGATCGGGAAACCGGCATGGAAATGTTGACCGCACCAGAGGAACTGTTGGCTTGGCTGAGAGCCCGGGCGCAGTATTGGAAGCCGGCAACCTGGCGCCTGAACCAGGCGGCACTGGTGTACTGGCTTGAAAGACATCAGGCAGGCGCCTTGTCGGAAAAAGTCGGTGCCTTGCGCAGGGCAGAAGATGTGCGGTGGCAAGGAGAGGATCGCACGTCTGCCCAGAAACTGAAACGCATTCCGGATAAAGACTATCGCGCCCTGCATGCGCGCATGTCCGTTGACGCGGCCGGATGGAATGCCAATGCCGCGTTGACGCTTCTATGGCTGTCAGCGGGCATATGGACGGGGTTGCGCCCCTCGGAATGGCGCCATGCCGCGTACGCCGAGAGAAACGGACAACGCCTGTTTGTGGTGCGCAATGCCAAGGCAACGAACGGCCGAGCGCACGGGCGCACCCGCACGCTGATCATCGATAACCTGACGGAAGAACAGGTAGCACAGGTAAAGTGGCTGGCTGCGCACCTCGGCGCAATGAATGATATGGACTATGCCCGCTGCTATCTGCGATGCAGGAAATACCTGGCAGGCATCAACAAGGCGCTGTGGCCCAGGCGCAAAAAACGCATCACTCTCTACTCCGCTCGCCACCAGTATTCGGCCAACCTGAAAAAGGCGGGGGCAACCCGTGCGGAGGTGGCGGCCGCGATGGGGCATGCATCCATTGATACCGCCGGCGAGCACTATGGGCGCCGCATAAGCGGCAAACGCGGCCAAAGAATGGCCTTGCCCAGCGAGAAGGATGTTCGGGCCGTGATGAAATTGAACCCGAGAACTACAAACAGCAGAGGGCAACATGCAGTTTCGACCAATGGCTAAAGCCAAAGATGTTTTGGAAAGTGGAGAAGGATACCGCATTACCTCATACCGAAAGGGAGATGAGCTGCGGTTCGAGGGGTGGGCGCCAGAGAAAAACCCCGCCCCCGCGAAAGAGGTCTATAAAAAAGGGGAGACGCCCCCTGCGCGCTACAGGAGGCTCGGCGATAAAGCAACACAACAAGCAGCCATCACGCTATGTGAAGAACATTATGTTGCCCTTTGTCACTGTACACAAGATGAGGAAGCAGGGGGCGCAGATGAAAGCACTAAAAGAAAGCGTTTCGCACCCTAGCACCCTAAGCCAGTTCGGCGTGCGCCCTGTACCGGGGACGCGAACAACCGGCCGACACATGCGGTCGGGTGACCAAAAAGCGCGACAAGCCCCTTCCTTCAGGGAGGGGAAGGATAGCGCATCGCCGGTAGGCGATTAGTGAGGGGCTTGCTGTTGTTCGATGTAGCGTTTCAACACCTCGATGGGCGCGCCGCCCACGGAACCGGCGAAGTACGAGGGCGACCAGATCTGGCCTTTCTTTCCGATCCAGTGGGTCATGATCGGTTTCACCGTTGAATTCCGCCAGCGTTACGTCCTGGATGGCGCACACGTCGCGCATGATCTTTTCCATGTCTCGCAGCATCGCCCGGCTCAACACCTTGCCGCGATACTTGGTGATGAAAATCAGATGGGCGTGAAGCATGAACACGCAATGGCGACCGGTA
>NZ_JBHNMF010000235.1:0-5005 GCF_048562965.1 Thiolapillus sp.
TATGGCAGATCATGGCACCGGAACACTACGGGCCGCTGTTGCTGCCGCTGCATCCGGCGATCGCATCACGTTTGCCCCGTGGCTTTATGACAAGGTCATCCGCCTGGACAGTGAGATCACCATCAGTAAAAACCTGCGCATCGAGGGCGACATAAACGGCGACAGGCGGCCGGATGTGACTTTGGACGGCCAGCATAAGACCCGGCTGCTGACGATCGCGGTGGGGGCCAACGTGACGCTCTGGGGGATGGCGCTGGAGCACGCGAAGGCTTCCGATGGGGCCGCCATCCTCAATCGGGGGAACATCACCGCCCAATTTTGTAAAATCAACGGCAACGAGGCGTCGAATGTCGGCGGTGGCATCTACAGCCGGGGGACCGTCACGATCGACCATTCCAGTATGCGGGATAATGTCGCCAACCGCGGTGGGGCGATTTTCACGGCGAAACTGGAAGCGTCGGACGCCGCCAAAACAACATTCAGCGCCTCGACGTTCGACTGGAACCGTGCGAAAGCGACGGGGGGTGTGATTTACAACTACTCGGGTGAATTCAAAGCGTACCGAAGCACATTCGACAACAACCGCGCACAACCCGAGGGCGACTGGGAACATGCCACTTCGGCGAAGGGGAGCGTCCTATACGCCGAAGGCGGAAGTAGTGAGTTCGTTGACAGCACACTGAAAAACAACAAATCCAAACCCCTCACGGACCCGGAACTGAAAGACTGCGGATTTGGAATCGGGAAAAATCGCTGTAACGGCTGTTCGTGCCGCCCCTCGGCAGAGCGTAAAAGAAATAACAAAAACCGACGGGTTAACAACGGGGGGACAATCTATAACCATGGGGTTCTGAACAATCCCCAGGCAGTGAAACTGACGCGGACGGTTATAGCGGACTCCAGAGGCAGAAACTGTGGCGGCTGGGGCTATTTCACCCTTGATCATGCGTGGTCAGATGATGACACGTGCGACGGGCCGACAGATTATTCACACCCTGGGGTCAGCAGAGGCAACGCAAAGCTGGGGGTCATTGCTGATAACGGGGGCTACACGTACACCTTCAAGCCGCTGTCAGGCAGCGGGCTGATTGATGCAGGTGGCAGCACTTGTGCCAACAGCGACCAGCGCGGAGCACGCCGCACAGAATTCATGGATCCAAAGTGCGACATCGGAGCAGTCGAGACCAACGCACACCCACCCTCACGGCTGCGCCCACAATCCATCAACACAACACCGCCGGCTGAGCACAACGAGGACAATGCCTCCCTCAACAGCCGCATCGCCAGCTTGCAAATACAAGTGGGCGCAGCGAACGCCACGATTGCCGAGCTTAACACTGCGATTGACGCGCTCTACGAGCACATCGCGGCCACGATAGCGGACTCGAACGAGGTGCAGTCTGGCCTGAGATCACAACTGGCGGACGCACAGGCGCAGCGTGCGGCGGCGATAGAACGTGTCGCCAGCCTCGAAGCGCAGCGTGCGGAGCATCTGGCCCGTCTTCGGGAACTTGATATCAGGGACGATCTGCAAGTGGAAATGGGCGACGCCGGCCAGATCGTGCGTCTTAAGCTCAATGACATCGACGCGCTTCAGGAATCAGAAACCCGCGTAAAAGTGGGGGTCGATACGTTCCGCCTTGGAGATACCGTCACAGGGCCTGCACACGAGCGCCCGGATGGGGCCGCCGTGTCATCCGGTCAGTTCCAGGGTGGCAACGGCATTATCTACTGGACCATCACATCTACCGTAATACCTGGCACGAATTGGCATGTCAGCCGCTGGGAGTTCAATAGTCCACAAGCATTTGGTAGCGTAGCGCTCAGCATTTATGCGGACCTCGATATTGGTCAATATACAGGACATAACGGGTTGATTGTGGGCGGTACTGGCCACCCAAACAGACTCTTGGTAACAGACCGAACCAACCCGGCGGAGGGCGTCGCTTTAGGCCTGAGAGCGCTTAAAAACGCCTCACGCATGGGTTGGGTGGGCAGCCCTGATATCTACCATGGGCGCAACGGGGAGATTCTCGATCCTTCGATCCTTACCGGTGCGTATTCTGGATGGGGGCAATTCACGCCCGATCAAAGCAGATATCCGGGGGGGCACGGATACGGCCCCGCAGATATTGCCGTTGCCATGGGGGTGATGCTCAAACCCTCGGCAAAACTGGCGAGCTTTGAGACGACGATTGTCGGTGCGCCCAACGGGTATATCGAATAATACAAGAAAAGCCGGGGTTGCGGGCCCGGCTCTGAAATCACAAGAGGAAAATCAAATGAAATCGAGAATTATCATATCAGGCATATTGGCATTTTCAAACCCTGCCGCCGCCATCACTGTTCATCGCGTGACCAGTATGGCAGATCATGGCACCGGAACACTGCGGGCCGCTGTTTCCTCTGCCGCATCCGGCGACCGCATCACGTTTACCCCATGGCTCTATGAAAAAACCATCCGCCTCGACAGCGAGATCGTCATCAACAAAAAACTGCGCATTGAGGGCGATATAAATGGCGACAGGCGACCCGATGTGACCCTGGATGGCCAGCATAATAGCCGTTTGCTGAAGATCGAACAGGGGGCGGCTGTGAGGCTCTGGGGGCTTGTCCTGACTCGCGGCAATACCAATGTCGGCGGAGCAATTTACAACCGGGGCACACTGGACGTCCAGTTCTGCCATGTGAACGGGAACGATAGCTGGGGTCGCGGTGGCGCGATCTATAACCGAGGCACGCTGACAATCGACAGCTCCAGTGTTCGAGACAATACGGCCGCCACGGATGGCGGCGCGATCTATAATGGCAAAGTGCAGAATTCGGACGCAGCCACCCTCACCATCACTGCCTCTACGTTGGCCTGGAACAGGGCAAAAGAAACCGGTGGCGTGATCTATAACGAAATCGGCACATTCCGCGCCTACGCCAGTACGTTCAGCGATAACGCCGCCCAAAAAACCCTCGATTATCGCAATCACCAGGAGAACAAGGGGAGCGTCCTGTACGCCAACGGCGGCACTAATGAGTTCTTCGACAGTACCCTGAAAAACAACAGATCCTCACCTCTCACCGATCCCGAGCAGGAGATGTGCGGCAATCATTGTGGCCTGCGATCAGAACCGCGCACCCGAAATGTAAAGCGCCGAACAACCAACGGCGGCACGATCTACAATCTGGGGAGCGCCCAGCGCGTCAAACTCACGCGCACCGTCATCACCGGCTCACGAGGTCGCAATTGCGGCGGCTGGGGCGGCTATACGATGATCAACAGCTGGTCGGATGACAACACCTGCTCGGACATGCATTATTTCGGTACGAACCGTGGGGACCCTAAGCTGGGACCGTTGGCCGACAACGGCGGCTACACCTACACGCACAAACCCATGGATGGGAGCGCGCTGATCGATGCCGCCGGATCGACCTGCGGTGTTCGTGACCAGCGGGGCGCTGTTCGGACACAATATCCCGACACCCACTGTGACATCGGGTCCGTCGAGACCAACGCACACCCGCCGTCGCGCCTGCGCCCGCAATCCATCAACACAACACCGCCGACCGAGCACAACGAGGACATTGCCGCCCTCAACAGCCGCATTGCCACACTGCAAACGCTCGCAGAATCGACCCAGGCGGCGGTTGTTGAGCGTGAGACGACAATCGCAACGCTACAAGGCCAGCTGGGTACGTTGCAAGGCCAATTGTCCACACTGCAAATGCAAACCCAACTGGCGATCGCTGAAAATTCTCAAGAGGCCGAGCGGCTACGACAGCAGATCACCGAAAAAGAAGCACAGATCACGCGAAAAGAGGAAGAGATCGCAGAACATAGGGCGAGGATTGCCGAGCTGGAAGCGCCCGATGCTCTGGAAGTAGCCATTGGGGCTGCGGGGAAGATCGAGGACCTGAGGCTCAACGGTAACAATGTGTTGCATGATTCAGAGACCCGCGTGAAAGTCGGATCAGAAACGTTCCACCTTGGAGATACCCTGACTAACCCTGCGCACGCGCGCTTGGATGGATCAATCGTTTCATCTGGTCAATTCCATGGTGAGAACGGAATCATCTACTGGACCATCACAGCCACCGTCGTTCCTCGTACTAATTTCCATGTCAGCCGATGGGAATTCAGCAGTCCGCAGGCGTTCGGGGATGTGGCGATCAGCATTTATGCGGATCTTGATATTGGTCAATATACAGGTCATAACGGCCTGATTGTGGGCGGCACAGGCCATCCTAACCGCCTGTTGATCACAGACAGAAGCAACCCCAAAGAGGGGGTCGCTTTGGGCCTTAGATCGCTTAAAAACGCCTCGCGGCTGGGTTGGGTGGGCAGCCCTGACATTTACCACGGGCGCAATGGTGAGGTGCTGGACGCATCGATTCTCACCGGTGCGTATGCGGGGTGGGGGCAATTCACGCCCGATCAGGCGGCTTACCCTGGCGCTCATGGATACGGTCCGGCTGATATCGCCCTGGCTGTAGGGGTGGCGCTCAAACCCTCCGCCAAATTGGCGACGTTTGAAACTACCGTCGTCGGGGCTCCCGGGGGTAAGGGCCTCGGAAAAAATAGATTACCCCAATGTAACTACTCACCCCTCGCTGCCAACCATGGAGAGCGAAGCGAAGGCTGGTAGTCCCCAGTAGCCGCGAGGCCGCACTGCTTACCCGTCGTGCGCATAGCGCCAGAAGGAAAGCAAAGTAGGCATCCAAACGCGGCGCCCAGTCATTGGGAGCCAAGTACGGAGCAGCAACGAGCTTGCGAAGTTGTTGCGCAGTGCTTGGTGACCAGGACGGCTGGGGCACCAATAGGTTGTCAAAGGCCGAGTCGATTTTGGGGGCTGGGACGCCCCAAAATCTATCACGAGGCCGAAGACACGCTTGTCAGTGATTTTCGTATTTCAATGCAAATCGGCTGTTTTTTGAAATATGAATGGGGATTATCTGTAGATTCTCCCTTGTTTGCCGCATTCCAGGCGCAATGAGGCCATGATCATATGGCTAA
>NZ_JBHNMF010000236.1:0-4989 GCF_048562965.1 Thiolapillus sp.
GCCAGTTCCGGCTGCAAGGGGATATTGTTGTCTTCCTGTATTTTGTGCAGGTTCTCCAGTAGCAGTTCATCGGTCAGCACCAGTTGATTGGCCACTGCCGCGATATTGGAGAACTCCTCATCGCCCAGTGAAAGCTGGCTGCCCCCGTCCTGGGTCCCGATGGATACCGAATAGGTTTCATTGGCCAGAGGCTGCCCCTCGAACAGCGCCACTACGGATTCGATCGCCTTTTGCTGATAGTCGAGATTGCCATCGAATTTGAATTTGATTGTAGACATGCCCGTGTACTACCCAATCTCGTCCCGCAGATTTTCCAGCGCGGAAAGCAGTTCTGGAATATCATCCTGAATAATGCTCCAGATGGTATCGTCATCAATACCGAGATAGGCATGAATCAGACGGTTCCGGGTTGCGATAATCAAGCGCCAAGGCACTTCCGGGTGATCTTTGCGAATATCATCGGGGATATGCGTGGCGGCCTCACCGATCAATTCGAGATTGCGTAAGGCTGCATCATAGTTAAGCCCGCTGGTTGTAAATTCCTGCTGTGACATACCCTCGGTATAAAGCTGCACTTTTTGCGCAAACCCGATCATATCATCGAGATAAAACCGCCATTCGCGCTGGCCTTTATCTACATCAGACATACACTGCCTCCTGTTCCACATAAGGTCGTAACTCGGGCCTCAGTGCTTTTTGAGTGACCAGATCGACGGGGCAGTTGAACAAATCTTCCAGATAGAACTGAACGCCGAAATAGCGTTGCGAAGTCGCCGGGCCGTCGAAATCAACCAGAATATCCAGGTCGCTATCGGCTCGGGCTGCATTTCTGGCCGTTGAGCCAAACAGTGCCAGCGTCGTTACGCCAAACTGCTTTTCAAGATCTGCCTTGTGCGAATCAAGCAGCGCAATGGCTTCATTTCTTTTCATATAAAGGCCCTCCGCGAGCAAGGTATGGGGCGATTGATAAAATCATTTTTACTGTAATCTTTCAGGGTTCGGTATTTTTCCTCTTCCTGGCGAACTACCAAGTAATCCTTGGCAGTTACCCACCGGTGAAAACGGGTGGCGGTGTGGGATTTCACCCGATACCCCACTGAAATAATGGCGTCCAGGTTGTAGTGCTTCAGATTGCGGCGTACCTGCCTTCCCCCCTCCAGACGAACTACCGAGAAATCCTCGGTAGTTGTCACATCTTCCAACTCTTTGTCTTCAAAGAAGTTTTTCAGGTGAAGACTGATGTTGTCCGCCGAAGTCTGAAACAATTCCGCCATTTGTGCCTGGGTCAGCCAGACGGTTTCCTCCACCAGCAGCACCTCCAGCCGGGTCTGCCCCGACTCGGACTGGTAGATCAACACTTGCCCGGCATCAGAATCCCTCATATCAAACCACCTTGAAGACCATCTCGGTCTCGGCGCCCTGAGAACGGGATTTGAAGGTCTGGACCGCATTCGCCTTGAGCTGGTCGTTGCCTTTGAAGCACTTGTCCAGGCAGATGAACTGCATGGGTTCGCGGTCGGCAACCGCATCGATCAATTCACTGGTGAGTTGGTCTTCGAGGCAGATCAGCAGCGCGCCTTCGGCAATGGAGAAAACCAGCTTGCCGGCCAGATCGAGGGTTTCGATCTTTTCGGTGGGCATGAAGCCCGCCTTGATCAGTAGTTCGTAGAGAATATCTTCCTGGCTGGCATCGGGGTCGATATGATCGGTGTGCAGTGCCAGTTGTTGGCTGAGTTGGTCGGCGCTCAATTCTTCGCTGGGGGCCTGCCACGGCTTGAAGCTGGATTGATCCAGTTTGAGGACCTTGAAACCGAGATCAAGTTTAGCCTTGCCTTCCAGGTCTAGCTGGCCTTCGCGTTCTTCGCGGATTTTTTGGGCGGCGCGGCGGATGCGTTCTTTGCCAATGTCTGCGATAGTTTTATATTGCTTGTCTTCTATTGGCTCAGGCAATTGAACCATAATAAAATTCACTGGCGACTTTTCTACAGAGTGAAGCATGGCCGCATGAGCGGTCGTCGAAGATCCTGCAAAAAAATCCAGCATAATATCGCCTTCTCTTCCTTGCGAAAGCTCTATAATCCTTCTAATCAATCTCAACGGCTTTGGGGTATCAAAGTTCCTGTCCGTGTCAGAAAACAGTTTGTTAATCTCCTTTTTCGCCTCATCGTTGTGCCCAACGTCCTCAAACCCCCACCAAGTGGTAGGCATTTTTCCTCCGACATCACTCAGAAACCTTTTGTATGCGGGAGTCGAGTTCTTACCATCAATTCCCCACCATACCCTTCCTTCTTTCTCATGTTTTTTGTGCTGATCACGGCTGTATCTCCATACAGCTGTTTTTTTAGGCCAAATTTCCTCTTCAGTATTCGGATTAACTATTGAGTAGTAGAGGTTTGGCCTCTCTTCAGCTGATTTATTACACAAATAATTGTCCGCCCTCCATTCACCTCGTGGATCATTGTCCGGGTTTTTATATGGCTTATTCATCGACTCATCTCTTTCGAGTCGATTTAATGTAGACAATGACTTTCCTGAATCATTGAGCCTTCGCTGCTTAAGGTAAACAAGAACGTAATCATGAGAAGGAGATATATCAGTAGCATCGTTTGAAGGCGCATATTTCTTTTGCCAACATGCACTGGCAATAAAATTTTCCTCCCCATAAATCTCATCACACATCCGCCTCAGATTCTCCACCTCATTGTCATCTATAGAGATAAAGATCACGCCATCCTCCCGTAACAGATTACGAGCGAGATAGAGTCGCGGATACATCATATTCAGCCACTTGGTATGAAAACGCCCCTCAGCCGCTGTATTGGTGGAAAACTTCTTGCCCTCATCATCCACCAGCCCTGCATAGGCCAGATAGGTTTCCAGTGACTCGCTGTACTTGTCCGGGTAGATAAACTCCTTGCCAGTGTTATACGGCGGATCGATATAGATCATCTTCACCTTGCCGTAGTAGCTCTTCTGCAGGAGCTTGAGCACCTCGAGGTTGTCGCCTTCGATAAACAGATTCTGCGTAGTATCGAAATCCACCGACTCTTTACGGCAGGGCTTGAGGGTGGCGCGGGAAGGCTCCTGAATCAGCTTCATGCAGTCGCGCTTGCCCGGCCATTCCATACCGTAGCGTTCGCGCCGGCCTTCGTACACATCGCTGAAGGTGCCGAGCTCGGCCTTGAGGCGTTCGAAATCGATGGTCTCTACCGGCTGACCGTCCGGACCAGTGGTCTCGGTGAACACAGCGGGCAACAACTGCTTGAGCTCACGGCGCCTTTGTTCGGCAATATCGAGTGAACTGCCATCCATCTTTGCCAGGTCGGCCGGTTCCGGTTTCACGTTATCGGTCATAGTGTTTATCCACTTTTATCATCATTCGTTATTGCTCTTCCAATTCAGGACTGTTCCCACTATTGGCCGCTACTTGTGGCTCCATTGATACCTGACCTTCAAATCATTGCAGTGAGTCAACGGCAGCAGTTTTTTATGTTGCAATTGCCCCACCACAATCCCAGGAGCAATCCCCACTTCCTGCGCAAATTGGCAGATAGCCGCTTTACTGAACGGCGCTTGTGCGGCGAAATTTTTGAAGGCCTTTTTCGGTAACAGCTCCTGCTCGGCAAAGCTATTGGCCTGTTCTTCCTTCTCACCATCCATACCGTTCACACCTTCAATAAACAGCGCCTTCTTGCCGTGCAAGAGGATATGCCCGGCTTCATGGAAGAAAGTGAACCAGAGGTGATCGTTGGTTTTGTAGCACAGGCTGAGCTGGATGATGGCCTTGTCAGAACTAACCCAGCGAGTTGCCCCGCTAACGCCGGTCTTGGGCAGACAGGGAATAAACACCACGGCGACGCCGGCCTGGGCACAACGTTGCTGCAAGGCAGGTACGAAATGCGCGGGATCGGTTTCGGCCGTGAGGGCGCGGATAGCATCCAACGCCAGCCGAAATGCGGGTTTATCATAGGGCTGGCACGCGATGTTTGCAGCCTCCAGCTCGCCCTGGCGCAGCCAGGCAGAAACCGCCTCCGGAAAGATTTCGTGCTTGTTGTGCTGACGGTAGGCGACGGCCACCTTGGGCCAGATATTGTCCCACTGCTCCACGCTGGCAATACCGAAGAAACGCAGCACTTCTTCGAGCTGCTGCCTTTTATTCTTATGCTTTTGCAGCCATCCCATCTTTGCCATCGCGTTGACGGGAATACGTTTGAGCCAATCGAGATCTTTTTCCAGCTGGACCTCTTCGGCCAAACGCGCGCGGGTCTCCTGATAGTGAGCCTCCAGATTGAGCCAGTACTCGACTGGCATACCCAGGGCACGCTCCAGCTTGATGGCAGTTTCAGGTGTGATAATGACCGTGCCCTTGCCCTTGAGGATGGCAATGATGTGCTTTTCGCTTAAGCCCGTGCGCTTGGCCAGTTCGGTCCGACTCATGTTGCGCAGTTCGAGCTCATGGCCCAGCACCTCACCAGGTGTTACAGCGTAGTCCGGCTGGTAGGTATTTTTTGCTGTATTAGCCATGAGTATCTTCCACTCCGTGTATTTTTATCGCCGTTACCTGGTGCCAGTCCAGACCACCTTCTTGCCTCTCCGGCAACGGATTGTGCGCCGGTGAGAGCAGCAGGCGGTATGGTCCGTCCAGATCGAGGCTCAGTTTGCCCTTGCGGTTACCAGTCAATTCATGACAACGATGCGGTGGGCTGTAGGGCGGCGCAAACATAGCCAAGCTGGGCGCAGCACGTAGTGTTGTCAGTACAATCTTTAAACGCTTAGCTCGCTGAGAACCAAATGCCTTCACCATGGCTCGTTCCTGATTCAGCTGCTTTTCCAGACGCCTGCTGGAGAAACTAATATCCATATATTTATTTACCTACTAGGTTAATAGTTTTTCTTATTTTTTTCAACAGGAAAGTGGGCAGACGACCAAGCCGGGGCTGCGCCTTCGCCAAGCTCTGTACATCTATCCTATTGATTATATGTTTGTTT
>NZ_JBHNMF010000237.1:0-4976 GCF_048562965.1 Thiolapillus sp.
AATAGGTTGTCAAAGGCCGAGTCGATTTTGGGGACTGGGATGTCCCAAAATCTATCACGAGGTCGAAGACACGCTTGGCTGGCCTACCTGAAGCGCCTGCCCATAGAAACCCTCAAGATCGACCGTTCTTTCGTGAGTGATATCGTGGATGATCCCAATGATGCGGTGCTGGTTGAAACCATTATCGTCATGGCCAAGCACCTGGGACTGAGGACGATCGCCGAAGGCGTGGAAACCAGGGAAGTGCTTGCTTTTCTCGAGGAGAAGGGCTGTCACAATTTTCAGGGCTATCTGTTCAGTCGCCCGGTTCCTTTTCAGGCCCTGATGGATATGGGCGGCTCGCTGCTTCCGGATGAAATGCCGGCGGTCAAGCTGGTGCAACGGGTGGTGTGAACAGGTCTTTGCTAAGGCAGATTGGCTACATGTCCGTTCAGGAAGAAGATGCAAGTCTGCGAAGCAGTTGTTCCGGAACGGGTACCGGTTTTCTACTCCTGCTGCCGATGAATACGTGAGTGGTTCTGGCGATGGCGCAGCGAGTTCCGTCCTTGTGGAAGGCATAGGAAAAGCTCAGGGAGCTGTTTCCGGCGGCTTCCACTGTCATAGCGACACAAACGTGGTCATCGAGCTGCAGGGGTTGCAGGTAATCCGCTTCGGCATGCACCAGG
Organism: Thiolapillus sp.; assembly: GCF_048562965.1. Lineage (NCBI taxonomy): Bacteria > Pseudomonadati > Pseudomonadota > Gammaproteobacteria > Chromatiales > Sedimenticolaceae > Thiolapillus > Thiolapillus sp. The sequence goes on from NZ_JBHNMF010000237.1 coordinate 666, forward strand.
GGTATGAGGTAATCGCCGCTTTCAAGTATTGCTTTCAGGGAATATCCCGCATCGGCAAGCAGGGCAGCATAAGCGTCGTGAACATGATCGAACAGGCGCGCAAAAAAAAGGATGCCGGCAGGGTCGAGATCCTGAAAGCGAACCTGAAAACAGTATTCAAAAGGTTTCATGGATACCCAGGCCGGGAGTGTCAGACAGAAAGACATATCCTGCCCTGATTTCGGGTGGTTTGGCAATGTCTTCGCTGAGCCAGTCTGACGTGGCAAGTCCGTGTGCCAGCCCCGGTGAAAGCGGATCGGTGGCAGCTGCAAGCTGGCAGGTAGCCTGAACGCCAATGGCCGAATCCACCAGTGTGGTGATCACAGATTCCTTCCCGGCAGCTGCAGCGCTTTCAGCAAGAGCAAGGGTGCAGCGCAGGCCGCCTTGCACTCCCGGCTTCAGGACAAGGCGGCGAATGGCGGGATTTGTCAGTACCTCGTTCAGGTCCAGGTTTTTCAATGATTCATCCAGTGCCAGCGTGATATTGGTCTGATTCTGCAGGTCGGCAAATGCAGCCAGTCCGGTTTCGTGCAGCGGCTCCTCCAGTGACTCTATGGGCAGCCCTTCGCTTGCCGCCAGAAAATACCTGGCCTCATCCAGGTTCCAAGCGCCGTTGGCATCGAGACGCAGAAGGTATTGGGGAGGCAGTTTCCTGCACAGGGCTTTCAGGCATGCCAGTTCTTCTTCGACAGCCTGCTTGCCCACTTTGAGTTTAATGACTTTGAAGCCTGATTCGATGCTGGACAGGGTGTTTTCGTCGCAAATCGACCCTGAAAGGGCATTGACGCGAACGCGGTCACTGGATTTGCTGTTGAGCATTTTACGCAAAGGCAGATCTGTTTTGCGGCTCTTGAGATCCAGCAGGGCGGTTTCCAGCGCAAAGCAGCTGGCCGGATATCCGGTTCGCTGTTTTTCCAGTTTCCCGAGCAGTGCTGCACTGTCCGGCCAGGTGTTTCCGGCGCATTGCAGCAGAAACCGGTGGGCCTCCCGTTTCGATTCAGTGCCAAAAGCCTGAAAAGGCGCGCAATCCCCAATACCCGAGCAGTTGTGTTCTTCCGCTTTGACCACCCAGCCTTCGCGAAAACGCATCGGATTGTGGGTCATGCCGGGCCAGGCTGCTGTCAGCGGCAGTTTATAGGGGTAGAAGCTGATTTCTAGGGCCATTTATGGGGGAAATCCTGCGCTATTTTGATTTATGTCAAACCAAGGCTGTGCGAAATGACACACACTACACGGGTTTATATAATCGACGCCGCAACCGGTGAAAGCCGGTCTGCAATTTTGATCGAAAAAGGTGGGGATATTCCGGCTTTTCGGTCGCTATCAAAAGTAGTTACCAGAAGGAGAATAACATGAAAGTACGCAAGCCCTTGCTTGCCTCCCTAGTTGCTTTGACAGTGGGACTGACCGCCGGAGGCCAAGCCTGGTCTCAGGACACGTTGAAAGACGTGATGAAAAAGCGTGGTCTGACTGAAAAAGACATCTTGGCGGCAGCAAAAACCTATACGCCTACCGGCGGCCGTGATGAATATCTGGCCTTCAGCTCCGGTGGCCAGAGCGGACAGATTATCGTTTACGGTATTCCGTCCATGCGCATTCTCAAGTACATCGGCGTGTTTACTCCAGAACCCTGGCAGGGTTATGGATTCGATGACGAGTCCAAAGAAGTGCTGGCCCAGGGCCGCATAGAAGGTAAGGACATCGTCTACGGCGATACCCACCACCCCGCCCTTTCTGAAACCAATGGCGACTACAACGGCAAGTACCTGTTTATCAATGACAAGGCCAATCCCCGTATCGCCGTTATCGACCTGCATGATTTCGAAACCAAGCAGATCGTGGTCAACCCTCTGTTCCGTTCCGAGCACGGTGGTGCTTTTGTCACGCCCAACACCGAATATGTGATGGAAGCGACACAGTACGCTCACCCGTACACCGGCAGCGGTTTCGTGCCTCTGGAAAAGTTCAACGAGAAGTACCGTGGTGGTCTGACCTACTGGAAGTTCAATATGGAGAAGGGCAAGATCGAGCCCGAAAACTCCTTTACCTTTGAGCTGCCTCCCTACAGTCAGGACCTGTCTGACGCAGGTAAAGGGCCTACCTACGGTTGGGGTTTCACCAACTCCTTCTGCTCCGAGCGCTATGTTGGTGGTATCGAGAAAGGCCGTCCTCCCTTCGAGGCGGGCTGTTCCTCCAAAGATACCGACTTCATGCACGTTACCAACTGGAAGAAGGCTTCAGAGCTGGTCAAAGCCGGCAAGATCGGCAAGAAAGTCAACGGCATGACCCTCATTTCCATGAAGGAAGCCGTTGCCAACGATCTTTTGTATCTTATTCCTGAGCCCAAGTCACCTCACGGTGTTGACGTCGTGCCTACCGGCGACAAAATTGTCGTTTCCGGTAAGCTGGACAGCCATACCTGGGTTTATGACTGGAAGAAGATCCAGGCAGCCATGAAGAACAAGAAGTTCGAAAGCAAAGACCCCTATGGCATTCCCATCATTGCGCTGAAGGATGTGCTGGACAAGTCTGTTGCTGTGGGTCTGGGCCCTCTGCATACACAGTTCGATTCCAAGAAATGTGTTGCCTACACCTCTATTTACGTGGATTCCATGATCACCAAGTGGGACTACTGTAAAGGCAAGGTGCTGGATCAGTTGCCCATTCACTACAACGTAGGCCACCTGATGGCGATGGAAGGTGACACCGTCAAGCCTGACGGCAAGTATCTGGTAGCACTGAACAAGCTGGCCATCGACCGTTTCAATCCGGTCGGTCCACTGCATCCGCAGAACCACCAGCTCATCGATATCAGTGGCGACAAGATGCAACTCCTGTATGACATGCCCATCCCGCTGGGCGAACCGCACTATGTTGTTGCCATCAAGGCCGACAAGCTCAAGCCTGCGATTCGCTACAAGTCCGGCTGGAACAGCCGCAAGGATGAGCGTTCTCCGTGGAAAACCCGTGCGGGCCGCGAGAAGATCGAGCGTACCTGTGATGCCAGCGGCAAGTGCACCGTGAATGTTTACGGTACAGCTATCCGTTCTCACCTGACGCCTGAGATCATCGAGGTTACCGAAGGTGATACCGTCTCAATTCACGTTACCAACCTGGAGCGTGCCGAGGACGAGGTTCACGGTTATGCCATGTACGGTCACAACGTCCAGCTCTCTGTAGAGCCAGGCAAGACCGCAAGTACTACCTTCGTTGCCGACAAGGCCGGTGTCTATCCTTACTACTGCACCGAGTTCTGCTCTGCACTGCACCTTGAAATGCAGGGTTACCTGCTGGTTCAGCCAAAAGGCTACAAAGCAGAGAAAGGTGGCATGGTTGCAGGTACCAACTACACCGAAGCTGATTACAAGAAGCAGGTACAGACCAACATCGATACCCAGGCTGTAATCAACCAGGTTGTTGGATTCATCACCAGCCACAACTACAAGGACTTCCCTCCAGTAGTTGCACTGGTTGAAGATGCGACCGACCAGCTGGGCTTTGCTAAGGAAGCCAAGGCCAAGGCCGAAGCAGCGGCAGCCAAGAAAGACTGGAACAACGCCATGCTTTGGGCGAACCAGTGGTGGCAGTATCAGGTCAAGACCGCAGACATGGGTCTGCGTGCCAAGACCTATCTGGAAGAGCACGGCGCCAAGAAAGTTAAATAAGGCGCATTTCTCCGGCACCGCCTTGATCAAAGGCAAGGTGCCGGAGGACTCATTCAGGCTGTAATATTGGGGGTGATTTATCACCCCCTCTTTCTTTCAGGAGATTATGTAGTTATGAAAAAACAATTTATCGTTGCCGCCGCCGTGTCTGCGGTGCTGGTTATCACCGCTTTTGGCAGCACCGCATCCGCTGCCAGTGGCAAACGTCTGTTCATGACCTGCACGGCTTGTCATGGCAAGGATGGCAAGACCCCTATCATGCCAACCTATCCCAAGATCGCAGGCCAGAACAAGGCTTATGTGCTGCAGCAGATCAAGGACATCATGTCCGGCAAGCGTGCCAATGGCCAGTCCGTGGCCATGAAAGGCGTGCTGGTCACGCCGACAGGTGAACCCCGTTTCAGTGACGAGGATCTGGATGTTCTAGCAGATTACGTGTCCAAGCTGGCTCCTTAGACCTGTATTCGAAATGGAACGGAACAGTCCGGGCTCGCCAGGCTGTTCCGTTTTGTCGTCTGTAATCTGTAAATACACTATTTCTGACAGAAGCTCGCATGAATAACAAAAGGTAACTACTCACCCCTAAGACTGAGTACAAGCCTGCCTC
>NZ_JBHNMF010000238.1:0-4966 GCF_048562965.1 Thiolapillus sp.
ATTGCCGCATCTCCAGTTACCTGCAGACCATGGCAAATCAGGGATACAATCCGCTGGTCGCCATTCAAATGGCCTTTTCGGGACAGCTCTATGCTGATAGGGGTGAGTAGTTACGTTTTTTTTCCATTGCAGCGGGTAGAGTAATAACTCCTCTACTTTATTACATCAGTGCCAGGAGAGGTAATGACGCCGGTCAACCCCCATTCATCTTCAGCTGCCCGATACCGGTGGCGCCGGTTTCGCCTCATTGCCGGTTCACGGGAGCAGGGATACAGGCGGGCGGAAAAACGGGTCGCGGACAGTTCCTTTGTGTGGATAGGCCGGAAGCCGCCTGCCTGGCTGGAAAAGGCATTGCCCCCTGAAAAGATCGATGGGCTGCTGGGCCAGGAAGTCACCAGCCTCGTTTTCGACGCACACGACGGATTCGATGCCGATGCCTTTGCTATTGCCGTGGGACTGGTGACCGGCGGCGGCCAGTTCTTACTGCTTACCCCGCCACTGACGCAATGGCAGGCGTCTGGATCGCGGTTTCTTCGGCGCCTGGCAGGTCTGCTGGAGAAGAGTGCACCTTACACCTGTCTTTCCGATGTGCTGCCGGCGGAAGAAGATCATGCCATCGCCACGGCCGAGCAGGTAAAGATCATCGAAGCGCTGCGTCACGTGGTACACGGTCACCGCAAAAGGCCCCTGGTGGTGGTGGCCGACCGCGGCAGGGGAAAGTCGGCGGCATTTGGCATGGCTGCCGCCACGGTGCTGGCAGAAGGCGGCAGAACTGTACTGGTGACCGCTCCCCGCCGCAAGGCAACACTCGCCCTTTTCCGTCATGCCGCACTGGCGCTGCCGGAAGTACAGGAACACAAGGGACTGTTGGAGCAGGGTGATTCACAAATGCAGTTCGTCGCGCCCGACGAGCTGTTGCGCACGCTGCCTGCCTGCGATCTTCTGCTGGTGGACGAAGCCGCGGGCATTCCGGTGCCCATGCTGGAAAAGCTGCTGTTGCATTACAGGCGCATCGCTTTCAGCACCACAGTGCACGGTTATGAAGGCAGTGGCAAAGGCTTCGACCTGCGTTTTTCCAGGGTGCTGGACAGGCACCGGCCCCAGTGGAAGAAGCTGCTCATGCATGAGCCGGTGCGCTGGGCTGCGGATGATCCGCTGGAGAAGTTCACCTTTCGGGCCTTGCTGCTGGATGCCGAGCCTGCGGTGATTGCCGGGGATGTGGCCTTCGATGTGGAGCGGGTGGTTGTTGAGCAGCTTCACAGGGATGAACTGCTGCAGAACGAGGCCCTGCTCCGGCAACTGTTCGGCCTGCTCATCAGTGCTCACTATCGCACCACGCCGGCGGATCTGCAGCATCTCATGGATGCACAGAATCTGCACCTGTGGGTGGGGTGGCTGGATGAATGCCCGGTGGGCGCCATGCTGGTGGCGGACGAAGGGCCGTTACCCCAAGGGCTGCACGAACCCGTCATGAATGGAAAACGCCGTCCGGCGGATCATCTCCTGCCCCTGACGCTGGCGACCCGGTGCGGTTGTCCTGAAGTGCTGGACCTGCACTGCGAAAGAGTGGTGCGCATCGCGGTGCATCCGGCGCTGCAGCAGCGGGGAATCGGCAGCCGCCTGTTGCAGGTATTGCGGGACAGTGCGCCGGATCGGAGCGTGGATCTGCTGGGAAGCAGCTTCGGAGCCACGCCGGAGCTGGTGCGCTTCTGGCGCCGCAACGGGTTTGATCCGGTGCGGCTGGGCTACCGCCGTGAGGCCAGCAGCGGCGCCCATTCGGTGCTGGTGCTCCAGGGCCTGTCGTCAGCGGCACAGTCGGTTCAGGCAGCCAGCCGGGAAGGTTTCGAAGACCGTTTTCCGTTGCAGCTGGCCGAGGTGTTTGCCAGTCTTGCTCCTGGGCTGGTCAAGGTGCTGATGCGCGGACCGGATGGAAGGGGTCCCCGGCTGTCACAGGCTGACTTGGTATCGCTTCGGACATTCAGTGACGGAGGGCGCGAGTACCTGGACTGTGTGGGCGCCCTCTACCGTCTGGCGCTGTGTCAACTGGCCGATGGCGCCAACGACACAGAAATACTGATATTCAAGCTGTTGCAGAAACGCAGCTGGCAGGATGTTGCCAGTGCCATGGGGCTGCCAGGAAAAAAAGCGGTCGTGACGCGCCTGCGGCAGCATGTGGCGCTATTCCTGGCATCTTGACTTTTCTCAACGCGAAAACATTGCCATTCCGTTGTAATCGGTACTTTACGGAGTGAGAGAGAAAAGATCATGACAGACAAGCATCCGGTGCTGCCGCCGGAAGAGATCCCCGCCATTGCCGTGGGATCCATGAACGATACCCATCATGAAGAAGTGGCGCTGGTGAATGCCCTGGGCGCGCTGCTGCTGCAGGCCGTCGACGGCAATGCCGACATTCCCGCCATCACCGCGGCGCTGGACGAATGGATAGCCCATACGGAAGCGCATTTCTCCCGTGAAAACAACATGATGCAGGAATACGGCTTCCCCCCCCCTATGCCGTCCATGCGCAGGAGCACAGTAGCGCGCTGGAGGGGCTGAAGGAGATCCAGCGCCAGTGGAACGACGATCAGAATGTCGAACAGCTGGCAGGCTATGTGTTCAACAGCTGGCCCCAGTGGTTCCAGATGCACGTGAACAGCATGGACAATGTCACCGCGCAGTTCCTGTCCAATTTCGTGGACTGATGCCCGAAGGGCCGGAGATCCGCCGGGCCAGAGATGAACTGGCAGCTGCCATCGAAGGGCAGATCGCCGACCGCGTGACCTTTCATCTGCCCGCGCTGGCGTCGTGGAACGGCCGGTTCGACGGAGAGAGGATCCTGTCGGTGAGCAGCAGGGGCAAGGCCATGCTCACGCATTTCAGCAATGGCTACAGCATCTACAGCCACAACCAGCTGTATGGACGCTGGCTGGTGTCGGAGCCGGATGAACCGCCCGATGCCCGCCGCCAGCTGCGTCTTGCCATCCATACATCCAACAGCAGTGCCCTGCTCTACAGCGCCTCGGATATCGGGGTCTGGCTCACCGGCGAATTGCATCAGCATCCTTTCCTGAAGAAACTTGGCCCGGATGTGCTGGATGAAACCCTGGACGGGGATGCGGTTTGTGCACGCCTGCGTTCAGCGCGCTTTTACCGGCGGCAGCTGGGCGCTTTCCTTACCGACCAGTCTTTCGTGGCGGGACTGGGCAACTATCTGCGCTGCGAGATACTCTTTGCCAGCGGGCTGCATCCGCGCCAGCGGCCCTGTGATCTGAGCGGCAGCCAGCTGGCGGGGCTGGCGTGGCGGATTGTTGCCTTGCCGCGGCAGTCCTATGAAACGGGAGGCATCACCAATGAGCCTGACAGGGCGAAGCGCCTAATGGACTCGGGCAGCAGCTTCGAACAGGCCCGTTTTCAGGTGTTCCGCCGGGCCGGGGAGTCCTGTTACCGCTGTGGTGACGTGTTGGTGCAGGAGAAGCAGTGCGGGCAGCCCTGTTACCTCTGCCCAGGCTGCCAAACCTGCTGTCCGGTGATCAGCGTGCGCCGAAGATCACCATGGTCTTGCCCTTTACGCTGATCAGACCCTGGGCTTCCAGGTTCTTCAGCACCCGGCCGACCATCTCCCGGGAGCAGCCGACGATGCGGCCGATCTCCTGGCGGGTGATGCGGATCTGCATGCCGTCGGGGTGGGTCATGGCATCGGGTTGTTCGCACAGATCCAGCAGGGTGCTGGCGACACGGCCGGTCACGTCGAAGAAGGCCAGGTGGCTGACCTTGCGGCTGGTCTGCAGGAGCCGTTCGGACAGCTGCTTGCCCACGGCAAAGAAGAATTCGGTGGTGTGATCCTTGAGTTCGTCTTTCAGCAAGGCGTCCAGACGCTGATAACTGATTTCAGCCACTTCGCAGGGCGTGCGTGTGCGGATGATGACGGAGCGTGTGGACTGGGGTACGAACATGCCCATTTCACCGATGAATTCGCCCTTGTTGGCATAGGCCAGAATGATTTCCTTACCATCTTCATCCTCCAGCAATACCGTCAGCTGACCGCTCAAGATGTACAGCAGGGTATCCGCAGGATCGCCGGGCTTCATCAGTTCCTTGCGCACGGGATACTTGTGGATATGGGAGTGTGCGAGAAACGGTGCCAGCCATTGCGGCGGTGGTGGAGGGGGATTAACTATGCTCATTTTCTGTGACCCTCTTCATGTTTTTCCATTCATCCTTTGTGTGGGCATTCTGCCATGAGTGGGCTTATACGGCAAAGCTGTAATTTATTCCGCCCTGTGTTAGCTTGCGAAACCTGATTGATTCAACAGGTGAATTGTTCGATGAAAGCGCGAGTGAAATGGGTAGAGGGCGCCCTGATGCTGGGTGAATCCGGCAGCGGGCACGTCGTGGTGATGGACGGGCCGGAAGAACATGGCGGGCGCAATCTTGGCGTACGCCCCATGGAAATGCTGCTGCTGGGCATGGGCGGCTGCACGGAATTCGATGTGCTTCATATCCTGAAGAAAAGCCGTCAGGACGTGCGTTTCTGTGAAGTGGACATGGAAGCCGAGCGGGCAGCTACCGAACCCAAGGTATACACCCGCATCCACGTGCATTTCCGGGTGGGCGGCAAGGGGCTGACTGAAAAGGCCGTGGAACGGGCGGTGAAGCTGAGCGCGGAAAAATACTGTTCCGCATCCATCATGCTGGGCGAAACGGCGAAAATCACCCACGATTTCGAACTGGTGGACGTGGACGGATGAATCGCCCCGAGATGAGCTATGGCCTGCGGCACGTGGCGCTCTATGTTTGTGATCTGCCGGCCTGTGAGCGGTTCTACGTGGATCTGCTGGGTATGAAGGTTGAATGGCGCCCGGATCAGCGCAATGTCTTCCTCAGTTCAGGCAGCGACAACCTGGCATTGCATCAGGCGGATGCGGAAATCAAATACTACCCGCAGAGCGGGTAGTATGATGAAAGC
>NZ_JBHNMF010000239.1:0-4958 GCF_048562965.1 Thiolapillus sp.
GGCTTCCGCAATAAAGAGCGGTTTGCCAATGCCATTTACTTCCATCTCGGCGGGTTGGATCTTTACCCTGATGGGATTACTAGATGATGGGCGCCCACTCAATCAGGGGAAGAGCCGAAATGATGAACGCAATCCGACAGATCCTGACCGAAGAGCAGGTAACCCAACTCACGGAGATGAAACGTTCGCATTTCGGTTGGGCGCCGTGGTAGCTAAAGTGCGCGGAATAGAGAGCGGGAGTGTTTTCTACCGGATCAAGGTAAGAGATGCCTTTCCTGAGTGTTTCCCGATTGTTACCGAGATCTCGCAGTATTCGTTCTGCTCTTCAACGGGGCCGGGATCGTCGGCGCAACTGCAACCGGCGATGATGCCGGTGTAGAACAGACCGGCCCTGACGAGAATCTGCCCGGCATCATCCCCGACGCTCAGCAGCACAACCTGAAGCCTGTCGTCCAGGGCAACGCTGCTGGAAGACAGGCCCTGTTGCAGGGGCAGTCCATTGAGTCCCAGGCTTTTCAGCTCTTCTTTCAGAACGCTTTCAAATGCCCCGGTGCCCCAGGCTTGGGCTGCATCCGTCAAAAGTATCATCCATTCTCTCCCCGCCAATAAAAAACGCTCCCGAAGGAGCGTTTTTCTCAGCATGACAGCAACAGCTTACAGGCTGTAGTACATGTCGAATTCCACCGGGTGGGTGGTCATGCGCAGGCGCGTGACTTCTTCCATTTTCAGGTCGATGTAGGCATCGATGAGATCATCGGTGAATACGCCGCCAGCGGTAAGGAATGCGCGATCCACGTCCAGTGACTCCAGCGCCTGATCCAGGCTGTGGCAGACCGTGGGGATGGCTGCTGCTTCTTCTGCTGGCAGGTCATACAGATCCTTGTCCATGGCGTCGCCAGGATGGATCTTGTTCTGGATGCCGTCCAGGCCCGCCATCATCATGGCAGCAAACGCCAGGTAGGAGTTGGCGGTGGGATCAGGGAAGCGTACTTCGATGCGGCGACCCTTGGGGCTGGGTACCCAGGGAATCCGGATGGAAGCGGAGCGGTTGCGGGCAGAGTAGGCCAGCATTACCGGTGCTTCGAAGCCGGGTACCAGGCGCTTGTAGCTGTTGGTGGAGGCGTTGGTGAAGGCGTTCAGGGCACGGGCGTGCTTGATGATGCCGCCGATGTAGTACAGAGCAGTTTCAGACAGGCCGCCGTACTGGTCGCCGGCGAAGATGTTTTCGCCGTCTTTGGCCAGGGACTGGTGTACGTGCATGCCGGAGCCGTTGTCACCTACCAGAGGCTTGGGCATGAAGGTAACGGTCTTGCCGTAGGCGTGGCCCACGTTCTGGATGACGTACTTCATGATCTGGTTCTGGTCGGCGCGCTTCACCAGGGTATCGAACATGGTGCCGATTTCGCACTGGCCGGCGGTAGCCACTTCGTGGTGATGCACCTCTACGGGTACACCCATATCTTCCAGTGCCAGGCACATGGCGGCACGCAGGTCGTGCAGGGAATCGACAGGAGGTACGGGGAAGTAGCCGCCTTTCAGACCGGGACGGTGACCGATGTTGCCGTCTTCATAAACACGCTCGGAGTTCCACTCGGCTTCTTCGGAATCGATCTTGTAGAAAGAGCCGGACATATCAGAGCCCCAGCGCACGTCGTCGAGGATGAAGAACTCGGGCTCGGGGCCGAAATAGGCAGTGTCAGCGATGCCGGTGGATTTCAGATAGGCTTCCGCACGCTTGGCGACAGAGCGGGGATCACGCTCGTAACCTTCCATTGTGGAGGGCTCGAGGATGTCACAGCGGATGTTGACCATGGTTTCATCGGCGAAGGGGTCGATGACCGCCGTGTCCGCGTCCGGCATGAGGATCATGTCCGATTCATTGATACCTTTCCAGCCGGCGATGGACGAGCCGTCGAACATCTTGCCTTCGGTGAACATGTCTTCATCGATCTGGCTGACGGGCAGGGAAACATGCTGTTCCTTGCCGCGGGTATCGGTAAAGCGTAAATCGACGAATTTCACGTCGTTGTCTTTGATCATCTTGAGGACGTCTTTTGCGGACATGAGTCCCTCCCGTGTTGGTTATAAAAAAATACAAACAACCATGCCCCGACGCTGGGTCTGGGGTGATGGTCATCCAAAAGTCCTGATTTTTAGTGCATGAACCATGCCACCCATGGGGCAGGCAGGTCAAGGGAAAAAGCTTGATCGGTCTATATAAGGAATTTGTCGCCAACAGCCTTGCAGCCGATTGCACTGCTGCGGCGAGGGGTGCACCAAAAACGTGCGCAACATGGGTTTTCTGCACCTGCCTTGTGCGTGCGTCAGCCGAAATACAACCGGACTTCGCCAAACTCGGGATGGTTTTTCAGCAGACGGTTCATTTGCTCCTGGAGTTCTTTGGCCTGCCTGGCGCCTTCGTAACACTGCAGGGGAAAGAAGATATCCAGGTCGATCTTTCCTCCCAGATAGTGGAGCAGGATGCGTTTCTGGCGTCCCAGGCATTCCAGCTCGCCCCAGGCTTCCTGCAGGGTTTCCAGGGCCTGTTCCCGCAGGGGAAGGCCTTTGCAGGTGGGGGCGGTCTCGTCGTCTTCCGGGTCGATATGGACGGTAACGTCGGCGATCTCCTCGATATTATCCTTGATCTGTTCTTCTACGGCAATGCTGATCATATGGCCTTCTGAAACCGAGATCCAGGGTGCAACCTGGACATGCACATCGGCCATGGCTTCGTGGCCCTGGCGGCGTGTGCGCAGCATGTGCAGGGAGCGCACGCCGGGAATGTTTCTGATGATGGTGCGGATTTCGTCGACCTTGTCCTCTTCCAGGGATTCATCCACCAGTTCGCGCATGGCGCTCCAGCCCAGATCCCAGCCGATCTTCGCCACCATGGCCCCGACAATGAGTGCCGCGGCAAGATCCAGCCAGCCGTGGCCCAGCATGGCGCCGCCCACGCCGATGAGTACGACAATGGAGGAAACAGCATCCGAGCGGTGATGCCAGGCATTGGCGCGCAGCAGTTCCGAGTTGATGCGGCGGGCCACGACGATGGTGTACCAGTACAGGGCCTCGTTGGCCAGGATGGAAAACAGGGCGGCGTACAGCGCGATGGCCTCGGGGGACTGTGCATCGCCACCCCGCATCAGGCGCTCCACCGAATCCCACATGATACCGCCGGCCACCAGCACCAGAAAGGCGCCCAGGGCGAGAGTCGCGGCGGTCTCGAATCTGCCATGGCCGTAAGGATGATTCTCATCCGGGCCGTGGGACGCATGGCGGGAGGCCACCAGCACCAGAATGTCTGTCATGAGATCGGACAGGGAGTGGATGCCATCCACGATGAGCGCCTGGGAATTGCCGATGACACCCACCACCACTTTGACCACGCTGAGGATGACATTGACCACGGCGCCCACCACGGCAACCCGGCCGGATTCAGAGCGGCGCAGGTCGCGGTGCTCCTGTGAGCCGATCTGGGGTATGTCTGTCATGAGCGTTCTTCCTGGACCCGTATCAACAGGATGTATTCGTCGTCTTCTACTTTCTGTTCCAGCACGAGATGCCCGATGATGCGGCACCAGGCGGGAATATCCTGCATCACGCCGGGATCGGTGCAGATAGCTTCCACTTCGTCGCCGGGTTGCAGGCCAGCGATGTGGTCCTGTACGCGGATGACGGGCATGGGGCAGAGCAGGCGCCGGCAGTCCAGCTGTACCCGGTTCATACCACCCATTCCCTGTTCAGTTCATGGGGGGGCAGAGGCGCTACCTTCACCTGGCGGGTGTTGCCTTCCGTGTCGCGGTATTCCAGTTCGACTTCCGGATCATTCTTGCCCTGGCTGTAACGGGCCACGATACGCGCGGCTTCTTCGATCTGCTCGTCGGCAAAATCCCCGTCGATGAGGCACAGGGGGCCGGGATGGCTGGTGGTTTTGAGGCTGGGATACTGGTTGCGGTAGCCCTGCAGGAACTTGCCTTCGCCTTCCTCCCGGGAAATGATGAGCTTGTAGCCGGGTTCGGGGCGGATATGACGGCCCACCTTGAGGAGCATGATGTCGTCCATTTCGTATTGCTTGCTGCCCCGTGATTTCCACAGATCCTGGAGCTTGACGGAATACTGCTCATCTGTAAGGAAGCAGCAGCCGCCGGCGGGCTGGGCGTAGTCCTCGAAGCCGAATTCTTTCGCCAGGGCCATTTGTGGCTTGCGGCTGCGTCCGGAAAAGTCGTACAGCTTTTCCCTGTTCACCCAGCCTTCGCGCTCGGGCAGGGTGGGGGGCAGGTTCTTCGCGCACAGGGGGCGCAGCAGGCGGTCTTCGATGCCGGAATCCTTCTGCACCACGGGCATGGTGTCCTTGCGCTGGGATTTCGGGCGCTGGCCCACCACCTCGCCGGTGATGATGAAGTCGAAATCATGGGCTTCCATCCACTCCTTCGCCTTCTTCACCATGAAGATCTTGCAGTCCAGACAGGGATTGAGATTGGCGCCATAACCGTATTTCGGGTTGAACACGATGTCCTTGTATTCTTCCACGATGTCGATGATGTGCAGCTTGATGCCGAGTTGTTCGGCAGACCACAGGGCGTTGTTACGCTTGGGTTTTTTCTGGTCCTTCTTGCGGATGGCGTGGGTATGTCCCTCCACGCAGAAGCCGGTGAAGAAATTGATGCCTTCCACATGGATGCCCTGTTCCTGCATGACGCGCACGGCCAGCAGAGAATCCAGTCCGCCGGATACGAGGGCTACGGCTTTGCGTTGCATGGCTGGGTCCAGATCATTCGAAGATGCAGGAATTATACCGGTAATTCCGCTCATACAACCTTTTACTCGATTGGGCATTTAACAGGCTGTTGAAAAAGACATCGATTTTCCCGCTAGTTCCACTTGGGAATGGAATTTGATTGTCTTTTTGCGGGCACAGCATCGTTTTTCGATAATTTTGACCCAATTTCCCCTGTTCT
>NZ_JBHNMF010000240.1:0-4957 GCF_048562965.1 Thiolapillus sp.
GTGTTGGGTCAATAGCATAGACTCGGCGTACTATGATGTCAAGCCTCTACAGACATGAAAAAGCGATTGTAGATCCATCGAGGCAGGCTTGTACTCATCTTAGGGGTGAGTAGTTACGCTCAGACAAAACGGCAAACGGGGCCGGGTCGCCAAATCCGATGCGCACAACCTGTGGGAACGACTGAAGAAGCATGAGATGGCAGTACTGCTCTTCGCCAGACTCTCACACGTGCCGTTTACCAACAACCGGGCCGAACGTGACCTGAGAATGAGCAAGGTCAAACAGAAGGTGTCGGGGTGCTTCCGGACAAGAAAGCACGCCGAGGCCTATTGCCGCATCTCCAGTTACCTGCAGACCATGGCAAATCAGGGATACAATCCGCTGGTCGCCATTCAAATGGCCTTTTCGGGACAGCTCTATGCTGATAGGGGTGAGTAGTTACGAATAGAGGAGCCTTGGTGTGTGAACTGTCACTTGGGTGACAGTAGGGTCCTGCTTCATTGAAACAGTGCGAAGTACATCACATCAACAGACTGGCCAGTGAAAAACCGCCCATGGCCAGGAAGAGAATGCCACTGATGCGATGCATCAGTGGTATGGGAATATGCTGCAGCAGGGTTCGTCCTGCCCATACGCCGATTGCTGAAGTCATGGCCAGCGCCAGGGTCGCACCCAGCCATACCGCAGTCGGGTCTGATGTGCTTGCCAGTCCGGCGACCGCTATCTGGGTCTTGTCACCAAATTCAGCCAGACCGATAAGCAGCAGGGTACTCAGCAACAGGCTGCGCCCGCTCCGGGTTTCCGTTTCCAGAGGCTCTTCGTCCACATTCCCGGAACGGATGGCGTGCAGGCCGAAAGCCAGAAAGAGAATTCCTACGGCCAGGGTTACCCATTGTGGAGGCAGCCATTTAGCCAGGGCAGAACCGAACAGTACGGCACCCAGATTCAGCAAGGCAAAAGCGAGCACAGCGCCTGCGAGTACCGGCAGCGCCCGGTAGCGTGCCGCCAGGGTAAGACAGACCAGTTGACTCTAGTCTCCCATTTCAGCCAGGCCGATAAGCGCAAAAGTGGAAAGCAGGGAAATGGCAGAAGAAGAGGTGTCTTGATCCATCAGTGGAACTATATCTTCAGGAGGGATATGCATTGTACAGTTCAAAGCAGTCGATGACATTTGGATCTTCTACGGCAGCAGCCACCTGTTCCGAGCACGGATACCGGCGCATGTTCACCGGCAAGCTGTTAAAATAACACCAATTTACGATTCCAAGCATCGCCGATGATCAGCCACAGATTGCCTCCAGACAGTGCCACGAGGGACAGCAGGATTGCTGCATGTCGGGATTGGACAGAATGCCGGCCAACCCGACGCTGATGCCGAATGCTACATCTTTTGTCGGTTTGTGGGTGCGGTTCCTCACCAGTGGCGGGCTTGCCACGGCGGTGCACTGGTCGCTCATGTGGCTGCTGATGCAGTTCGGCATGAATGCCACGCCGGCCACAGCTGTGGGCGCAGGAGCGGGAGCCGTGACCAATTATCTGATGCAGTACTACCATACTTTCAAATGCCAGACAGCCCATACTACCGTTATTCCGGACTACCTCAAGGTAGTACTGGTGGGCTGGGTAGCGAATATCCTGCTGTTCTATCTGCTGTACAGTTTTCTGCTGAACAATGCAGCCTGGGCGCAATTGCTGACCACAGCCCTGGTAACGCTCCTGAATTTTACTCTTTATCACAAGGTGGTTTTCCATGAGCGCGAGTAACGGCCCATGGGCTTCGGAGGATGTACAGGCAGCCGAACCGACATTGTCTGTCGTGGTACCCGTCTACAATGAAAAACCCGTATTGCCACAGTTGTATGACCGTCTTCGCGAGGTATTGCAGCCCCTGGCTATCACCTATGAAATCGTGTTGGTGGATGATGGCAGCAAGGACGGCAGTGGAGAATACATGGTGGAGCTGGCGCGTGAGTCGGATGTCGTGAAAGCGGTTCGACTGTCGCGCAATTTCGGCAAGGAAGCGGCGCTCACGGCGGGGCTGTCACAGGCCTCAGGAGCTGCCGTGATCGTGCTGGATGCGGATCTTCAGGACCCGCCGGAGCTGATCCCCAAAATGCTGGACGCCTGGAAAGAAGGTGTTGACGTAGTCACCATGAAACGCCGTTCCCGGGAAGGGGAAACTCACAGCAAGCGTTTCAGCGCCTATCTTTTCTATCGGCTGCTGAACCGTCTTTCTGATTTCACCATTCCCGAGGACACGGGTGATTTCCGGCTCATGAGCCGACGTGCGCTGGACGCACTGCTGCAGCTGCCTGAGCGCAACAGGTACATGAAGGGTTTGTTCGCCTGGGTGGGTTTTCCCACTATCATTCTCGAATATGATCGCGCTCCCCGCGCTGCCGGCGAGACCAAATGGAACTATTTTTCCCTGCTGGGGCTGGCTTTCGAGGGCATTACGTCATTCTCCATCGGTCCCTTGCGCTGGATGATCGGTCTTGGCGCCTTTACTGCCTTGCTGGGTTTGCTGTTCGGTTGCTGGATCATTCTGAAAACGCTGTTCCTCGGCGAAGTCGTACGGGGCTATCCCTCCCTGATCGCGGTTGTCACTTTCCTGGGTGGTGTGCAACTGCTTTCCATTGGCATTCTGGGCGAGTATGTGGGCAAGACCTATGTTGAAAGCAAGCAACGCCCGCTGTACCTGATCCATGACATTACCGGTCCCCGGGGAGATTCCGGCGATACGGATCAGTAATGCTGAAGTCTATAAACTTCTTTATCGTGGTTGTGGCCATCGTGGTACTGCGCCTGATCGGTATGGCCTATGTGCCTCTGACGGATACATCCGAGCCCCGTTACGCTGAAATTGCCCGTCTCATGGTGACGGGCAATGACTGGATCACGTTATGGTTCGAGCCGGGAACGCCTTTCTGGGGGAAACCGCCATTGGCGTTCTGGCTGGAAGCCCTGTCTTTCAAGATGCTGGGTATCAATGAATTTGCGGTGCGTCTGCCATCGTTGCTGGCGACACTGGCGACGCTTTGGCTGCTGTGGCGTTTCGCGCTGCAGCAAAGCAGCCGGCGGGTAGCACAAAGCGCCGTCCTGATCTACCTGACAACTGCGCTGGTGTTTCTGTCATCGGGGGCCGTACTGACCGACCCTTTCCTCACGCTGGGCGTTACCTGGTCGCTGACGGCCTTCTGTCTGGCGGTAGCGGAACCGCGCTGGTACTGGCGTTATGGCTTTTTTCTCGGTCTGGCAATCGGTCTGCTGGCGAAAGGTCCTCTTGCTCTGGTGCTGGTATTTGCTCCCATCACGGTCTGGGCTTTTTTGTACAGATCCGGTATCGCGCTTCAGCACCTCAGGGCATTGCCCTGGCTGAAAGGGAGCCTGCTGACCCTGCTGATCAGCCTGCCCTGGTATGTGGCCGCTGAATTGAAGACGCCGGGATTCCTGAACTATTTCATTGTCGGCGAACACTTCATGCGCTTTATAGATCCCGGCTGGGGCGGTGACATGTACGGTACGGCTCACAAGAACGTGAAAGGCGCCATCTGGGGACACTGGGTGATTGCTGCATTTCCCTGGGGGTTTCTCGCTATCGTACTGCTTCTGGGACATTTGTTCAGTACTGCAGGCAGGTCAATGCTCCGGTCCGCGATCGTGCGGCCGGTGAATGCCTACCTGTTGCTCTGGGCGCTGTTCACGCCAGTTTTTTTTACACCCGCAGGCAATGTGCTGTGGACCTATATACTGCCTTCACTGCCTGCCTTTGCCCTGTTGCTGGCTATGGCGCTGGAGCCGGCTTTCAGTAAAAACAGGTTCATCCGAATAGTCAGCCTGCTTCTGATCTGGCTGGTGCCGTTGGTTTCCATGGGGTTTCTGATCGAGATCGCGAGGAACCCTCATAGCATCAAATCGGAAAAGAGCCTGGTTGAGTTCGTGCGGAATTCGATTGACGCTGAAACCACGGCTGCAGGGCATACACCGACAATGATCTACTATCTTGGAAAACCGCCTTTTTCTGCCAGGTTCTACGCGCAAGAGAATGTCCGCAGGACGAGCCTGAAGGATTTGTGCCATGGCAACATGCCTCCGGGTTTCCACTATGTTGCCATTCCCAGGTGGCGATGGCAGAAGCTGGAACAGCAGGTGAACGCCTCCCTGACGAAATTGTTCGAGAACAACCGCTATGTGCTTACCCGGGTTTCCGGCAGGGAGTTGTGCCCTCGCTAGGCTGTTGGGTTAATACTAAGAGGTGCATAATAGTCCGCACATTGACAAGTTATTCGAGATGATGAAATGACACTCACCTGTAGGTCGGACTTCAGTCCGACATACAACGGTGGATTGTCGGGCTAAAGCCCGACCTACAACCATAACGCGGTTTCGCATTGTGATGCATAAATGGGTCGGTCAGGACTATTCTGCACATGTTAGTAAATCCGACAGACTCCTAGCCCGCATCGCTCACCGATCCCCTGGTTCCGGCGTTTTTGGGCGCCGGGACGTGGCCAAGATAGCCCGATAGCCCATTTCTCGTGCCAAGGTACTCGCCAAGAGAAGAGATTCTCGTGTTTTTCGCTCTCTCAGGGGCTCTGGAGGATGTTTTTTCGACGGAACAGACGCGTCGGCCCCTCAGCACCGGAGTCTGATCGGTTGTGTCAACGCTGCCGGATGTAATAGGGTTTATCCAGGGGGGTGACCAAGCAGGGTGCTGCTTGAGATTGGCCAGAATCTGAACGATATCGCTGGCGTAGGGGTACGCTTCCGAGAAGGACAGCCAGACTTTGCGTGCTGTCAGGCGCAGACGGGCGCCGATTTTCAGCAGCTTCAGACGGATCGTCGTGCTCTGGGCCTTGGCAAACGCCGTACCAGTCAGCCCCAGCCGACGCAGGCCATGCAGCAGGACATAGGCGAAAGAAGAGAAGTACAGCCGCAGTTGGTTCGCCCGCAGGG
>NZ_JBHNMF010000241.1:0-4945 GCF_048562965.1 Thiolapillus sp.
GCTAGGCTCTATAAAATATGAAAGTGTCACCCGCATTTCGACTCTTGTGTCACCTAGCGCTTCCAGCTCATCCAAAGGCCAAGGCAACTTGTGCAGATTCATATCTCTTAAGGTAGGTGTGTTACTTCCCTCTCTTTTAAAAGGGTGCAGACTATCCTCACAAATCAAGGTTAAGGAATTCTCTACACTCCATAAAGCCCGTGCTAAATCAGGTTGCCCAAATCCGCAATGGCGTACCAGATTTGCAACCTCTGTCTTGTTTGGATTTGAGGGATTGGAAAGGAACTGTCTCCTCATTGCTGATGTCCATTCAGCAGAATGAACCATCAACCCACGAATAGTTTCTACTCGTAGCCCTGGATATTCCATCATAAGCTGCGCAGCCATTTGAGATGCCAAGGCAGTTGCCGCGCTTGTCGCATTGGTGGTTGTAAATAATCGATTCTCGATTTCAGCATTAGTGGTCAGCAAGCTAAGGCTCGGCATCCAAGCGGCTCCCACATCATCCTTGGCCACATTCCCCCCTTCAAAAACGATATCTGGCTTAAGCGGCCAATGGGGCTGCCATGTCTGAGATGTTGTACTAAAAGGGCTTAGCTCACCAACTCGTGCAATGGGCTGATAGCCATCTGTATCTGGCTCAGTAATGTGAACCAACTCGGTACTCGCACCTATCGTGAGCACATTCCACGCTTGTCCAGGATCGTGAATGCCATCAGTGCTGTTGCTATCAGGGTAGTGTTCCCAGGCATTGGGATCATCGACATTGCCCGCTGATACTACAAATAATCGAGGCGTCTCCCTCTGATTTTCATAGTCTACCGCAAGCCGATCGATTGTTGCAGACCATGCGGAAGGTCGCCCTCTATCTCTGGCATCTCTGGCCGTAACCGCCATACTAAAAATACGCTGGCGATTTGGTGCGGGTATTTCCGGTCGATTGACTGCTTGCATCGTCAAATAACCATGGTAGTCGGGATCCCCGTTATTGTTATTATTTCCATCAAGCAGTTTAGATGATTCCAGACGGTGAGAAACAGAAACAGCACCATCTGAATCCAGCAGAGGAGTCAGGTTTCCCAACAAAGCCAACCCAGCCATCTCTGTACCATGGCCATGAGAATCGTTTGTTCCCCATCCTGGTTCCACAGTATGAAGATCTGGTACTGCCAATGCATCTTCCAATAGAGGATGACCGCGATTCACTCCAGTATCTAATATGCAGACATAAGGTACCGGTTCATTCGTTGAAGGTACGCTCAATCGCTGTAAAAGCTCATCGACCCATTCTGGTTGTTCATCCGGCGGAATCGAATCAAAAAAATCTGCGGTTTCCTTTGCGCGGCGCAACTCAGCAATACTGTTCAAGACCAATACAGAATGCTGCATCTGTCTAACAGTACCGTACAACAGTAATACAGTTCGCTCAGGAAACTCGATTTGTCCCTTGGCAGTTCGAAACCCCAAGTTCTCCGCCAATTTCTTAAAACTATACACTTCCTCAAAACGGCTACCCCTGACAGGTAGCCACACTTCCCACCAAAGCGGCTCATCCTCCTCCTCAGGAAACACTCCAGGGTCATCCGTCCACAACGCTTTCAGACTGGCAATTCGGATATTTCTGATGGCATCGAGTAATTTTTGATTTCTTGGCACTCCTTTGTCAGTATCCTTTTCTTTATCCAGATATGCCATTACCTGGTTTTCTAATATATGCAGTTTTCCATCTGGAACGAAAATGGTAGCCATAGTCCGTTCTTGTTCGTGACGGACATTGAGTAGATCTATTCCTGAGCGCTCTTTCGCTAATGACTCAAAAGCCAATTCTATTTCAGGAAAGCTTTCAAACTCTACTTGAAGACCAAACCCATCTTCCATACCAGCATCTTCCTGTCTAGCTCTGGCCTGGGAGATTTCTGGTTTCAAAGAATCCAGCTGACTCAGTAACTCACCACCATGTTGATGTCGATTGCGACGGGGTATTCCACTTCCACCTCCACCCCCGCCGGGGGGCCTAAAAGGTTCTGGAGCGGACGTATGCTCCAGGATAAAATGTGGCTTATTTCCATTCTCCGCCATAACTAACGACTTCCGTGACTATTGCGCATTCTTCTGGAATCGATCTGCCATACGAATGCGCTCTTCAATTGCAATCCTGATAGCCCCTTCACGTATGCTTTTCATCTTTTCCATAATTGCTTCTTTCATGGCCTCATCACACGCTCGTACAATCTCTGCGTAACTGAGTCCCTTTGCCTTTCTCGCCAATCGTTTCCAGGAAACACCTTTTGCGGATTTTTGACCCAATCTGGACTTTAATAGTCCAGCAATATGTAACTCATCGGGCAACTCATAATGCAGAATATCATCAAACCGACGAAACAAAGCATGATCCAAGACCTCAGGGTGATTGGTCGCAGCTACAATGAGGCTGTGTGAATCATCCTGCTCTATCATTTGCAGAAAACTATTGAGAATCCGTCGGACTTCACCCACATCATTTGTTAGCCCTCGCTGTGAGCCAATGGCATCAAACTCATCAAAAAAATAAACCCCGCGCGTTCTATCAGTAGCATTAAAAACCTGCCTTAACTTGGCAGCAGTTTCACCCATGTACTTGGTAATCAAACCATCCAACCGAACCTGAAACAACGGCAGTCCAAGCTCCCCTGCCAAAACAGCAGCCGTCATCGTCTTACCAGTTCCTGGTGGCCCCATCAGAAGCAATTTACGCCTAGGTGACAAACCATGCTCTAGAATTTGGGATGCTTGACGCTGTTCCCGAATAATTCGCTTAAGTTGGCAATCAAGAGAACTATTCAACACCATTTCTGTCATCCGGTTCTTTGGATATGAAACAGTAAGCAAACCGGCTAGCTCTCCTCTTGGGCGTCCAATGGGAACCGCTTTACCCGCATTTTTTTGAGGAAGGCCGCGACGTTCTTTCGCCCGATCGATCATATCCCGCAACTCTTCAGCTAATTTACCATGACCGATTTTTGCTTCATGGGCAGCAAGTTGCATAGCAATGGAATAAAACCGCTCATCATCCCCATCGGCATGAGACTTTAGTAATGCTTTCAATTGGTTAGCGCTAGCCATGATCTTTTCCTCCGATCACCATCATACCTTAAACACCTTCATCACCTCATCCCCAAGGTGATTGATGACTTTTACCGCTATGCGCCCTGATTTTGGCTTAGGGAAAGGCCGGGAGGTATCACTGTTTAGCGTCGACCAGGCATCGACATTGATCTCGGCTTTGAGGGTGGTTTTGAGCGCTTTGTAGGGGTCGTTCGCACCGAGGAAGTAGGCATGGCGGACGAAGAAGCTTTCTTCGTTGTAGTCGGTGTCGATAAACCAGCAGGCGATGCCTTCGGCGCCGTCAGATCGGACTTCGCCTGTATTGGGGTGGAAGACGTCGACACCGTTGACTTTGACCTGGATCTTGCCGTCTTCGGTATCGAGAATGTCGATATCCGGTTCACCGAAGATGACGAACAGGTTGCCCTTTCCTGTGTTCTTGAGATCGTCGGCCATGTGGAGGTCGGCGTTCATGCGTGCCTTGAGGACAGGGATGCGGCCAAGGTTGTTGAAATCGGTTGAGTGGGCATCGTAGTTGAAGGCACAGGTAATCAACACGTCGAAATCAGCATCACCGGCTTCCCGGGCGGCTTGCACCAGATCGGGGCGGGAGACGGTACCAAATTCAGGGCCGATGAAGATAGCAGCGCGTTTCTGGCCCTCTTCATCTTCATAGCGTCCCTCAGCGCAGATGAGTTCACCCGGCCAGGGGGTCAGAGAGGTAAATACGATCTTGTCTTCCTTGTGGGCCTGTTGAACACCTGCAGTACGCAGATTATCCATGATCATCTGGACGAAACCCTGCTCCTCGCCATACTTGCCCTGTGCATCCTCGATGCCTTCGACGAGTTCATCATTTTCATCCACGACCAAAACACGGTGGGGAGACAGGCTCTCGACGGTGAAGGGGCCGGCTACGCGCACCCGGTTCTTGTCTTCATAGGGCTTGTCATAGAGGTATTCAAAATCTGCCCTGGCAGCTATAGAGGCATCGATCTCTTTTTGCCGGGCAATGCGCTGTTCCCAGAACTGACGATGCAGCTCGATGGCTTGCTCATCTTCCCATAGGTCATAGGGTTTATCGGGCAGGTCTTCCAGTCGATAATTACGCACCAGTTCATTGTTGATGGTCTTGAGCTGAGTCAGCTTCTTACGTTCGGTATCGGCAAGCTGCAGCTTCTCCCAAGCCCTGGTTGCCTTTTCCGGCCAGGGGAAACCCGGCTCACGGGGGACTTCCCATTCCTGGATTGTATCAGGTACTTCCATTGTGTAATTTTGCTTCGTGCGCCAATTTTCTAGCCAGTCTGGGTCGATGGCGGTAATCGCCTGAGTGAGCTGTTCACGCAACGATTCCAGTTTTTCCTGAAACTGCTCCCAGATCACATCGATCTCGGCGTTGTTGGCGATGGATTTCAGGGTGATATGGGGTACGCGCTGGTAAACGAAGCCCTGGCGGATATCACCATGGGTTGGGGACTGCGAAGGGGTTGTGCGGGTGATTTCGGCTTCCTTCTGCTGACCTTCGGGGCTGTCGGTCAGCAGGTAGAATGGATAGCGGGCACCCATGATGCGGGCGCGGGCCAATGCCAGAGCAACACGGGATGTGTCGATGGTAATCCAGCGGCGGCCCCATTGTTCAGCAACATAGGCGGTAGTACCAGAGCCGCAGGTGGGGTCGAGAACCAAGTCGCCGGGATCAGTTGCCATGAGGATACAGCGCTGAATAACTTTTTCCGTGGTCTGGACGTAACTACTCACCCCTATCAGCATAGAGCTGTCCCGAAAAGGCCATTTGAATGGCGACCAGCGGATTGTATCCCTGATTTGCCATGGTCTGCAGGTAACTGGAGATGCGGCAATA
>NZ_JBHNMF010000242.1:0-4936 GCF_048562965.1 Thiolapillus sp.
AGCAGGATGCAGCAATCAGCGTATAGAACAAGCTCTAACGGGCAGTATGAACAAAATAGCAACTTTATTTCACCCGAAAATATACGGTGGAACAATGTTGCTTACTCTAAACTCTAGTAACGGATAGATTCGAAGAATACCCGTTTTCGCACGGGTTCTGTGAATGAACGCATGAATTGTTCGAGGTGCTTTTAATGCTGGAAATATTGCCATGTCACGAATAACAGTCATAGGTGCGGGTTTTGGTGCACTTACTGCAGTGCAGAAGCTGCGCAAGCTCGACGCCGGCCTGCAAATCGATGTCGTAGCACCCAGGCCGGAGTTCGTCTATCTGCCTGGGATGATCTGGATACCCACGGGATTGCGCAGTGGCGCCGATCTGACCCTGTCCCTGAACAGTTTCTTCGCGCGGCAGCGGGTAAATTTCCATGCCGGTCGTGTTACAGGTGTCGAAAATGGTGGCAGGACTGTGGTGACGGACAAGGGAAAAATCGAGAACGACGGACTGATTATCTCCAGTGGCGGTCGCTTCATCAAGAAACTGCCTGGCATTGAACATGCCATCACACCCTGTGAAGGCATACCTGCCGCAGAGAAAATACGTGACCGTCTGGCGTCCATGGAAGATGGCGGCACCATTGCTTTCGGTTTCAGCAGCAATCCCAAGGAGCCATCTGCCATGCGCGGCGGACCCATGTTCGAGTTCCTGTTCGGAATCGACCGCTGGTTGCGCAAGCAGGGCCGGCGTGACAGATTCGAGCTGGTATTCTTCACGCCCGCGGAAAAACCGGGGCAGCGCCTTGGGGAGAAAGCGGTGAAGGGTATTCTTTCCACCATGGCAAAGCGTGATGTCAAAACCTACCTCGGGCACAAGATCAAGGGCTTCGAGGCGGACAGGGTGATTACTGAAGGTGCGGAGTTCCGCGCCGATCTGATCATTTTCATGCCGGGCATGACCGGCAACAAATGGTTTGCTGAGAGTGGTTTGCCCCTGTCGGAAGGCGGCATGCTCAAAGCGAACCGCTACTGCCAGGTGGAAGAACAGGAGAAGGTCTATGTGGCTGGCGATTCGGGTAGTTACCCGGGACCGGGCTGGATGCCCAAACAGGCGCATATGGCGGACCTGCAGGCGGAAGCGGCGGCGGCCAATCTGGTTGGGGAGCTGAATGGCGATCAGCCTTCCGCGACCTTCAAAGCCGAGTTGGTCTGCATCATCGACAGTTACGACACCGGCATGATGGTGTACCGTACTGACAAACGAAACCTGGTCACACCCGCATTCTCCGGTTTTCACTGGGCCAAGCGGCTGTTCGAATGGCACTACCTGCGGGAATACAGAAAGTAGCATGATTTTTGAAAACATATCCGAGGATGCGCGCAAGAAAGCGCGTCATCCCCATGAGTTTCTGCTCATCAATCTGATTACCAATCACATCCTGCTGTTTGTGGGTTTGCTGGGTATGGCCAAACAGGAGCCCTGGCTCCTCCTTATCGTGCCGATCATTTCCATTCTTATACTTACCTACCTGGTGTGGCGTGCAGCGCTGTCACGCAAGCGCGATGCATGGTTTGTGTTCTGTCACTGGCAGCTATGCGCCAGACGCAGCCGGTTTTTCATCGGTATGATCGTGCTCATGGCGCTTGGCATTGTCGCGATCCTGGCTTCTGTGGGTGGCGATGTGGCAGACCTGCGGCCGGGCCACTATGCCATCGGCGGCATGGTAATGCTGCCAACGCTGTTTTCCGTACTGGTACTCATCATCATGGAGTCCGATGCCGTTCACAAGGCCAATATCGCTGATGTGCCAGAATGGCTGGTCAAAAAGTTTCCACCTCCGGAGGATGTGAAGGCTCGTGGGTGATCACATTTTTCTGAAGGTCCTGGGTGTTACCATCATCGCGCTGGCGGCTGCCTTGTGGCTGCCTGGCGGTCAGCCACCCGAGGAGTACAAGAACCTGCCCTGGCAGATCGAAGTTACGCCTGACGGCCTCAGTCAGGTGTTTGGTGTTACTCTGGGCAAGAGCACCCTTAGCGACGTGGAAAATCAGTTTCAGGAGCCAGCCGAAATCAGCCTGTTTGCCACCGATGCGGGGGAGCGAGTGGTTGAGGCGTATTTCAATACGGTGACCCTGAACGGTTTCAAGGCAAAAATTGTGGTGACTCTGGGTTTCAGCGGAGAAGAATTGCAGGGCATGTATGACCGGGGAGAGCGTATTTCCAGTCTCGCTCAGGGCAAGCGCAAGGTGACGCTTTCGGGGAACGACCTGGCGCAGGCGAAGCAAACGCCGGTGGTGGCACTGACCTATCTGCCACGCATCGATCTGGCAGAATCCACGGTGATCAAGCGCTTTGGAGAGCCGGCCGAAAAGCGGATGGAAGCTGACGGAAAAGTCGAGCACTGGCTGTATCCCGACAAGGGGCTGGATGTGGTGATGTATGCCGAAGCCAGGGAGGTGCTGCAGTATGTTGCACCCAGGGACTTCGACCGTTTGCGCAAGCCTTTGCAGGACGGTGGCAACTCTACTCCGAAATTGTGACCGTAGGCAGGAGCCGATTCTCATTTCACTGAAGAAAGAAATATGTCCGGCCTGAATGAGGCACAGGGAATTCTCGAGAAAGTCTTTGGCTATGCCAGCTTTCGTCTTTCTCAGCAGGAAATCGTCGACTCGCTGATCGCCGGCAAGGATGCGCTCGTCCTGATGCCTACCGGTGGAGGCAAATCCCTCTGTTACCAGATCCCCTCTCTGATACGCCCCGGTGTGGGCATCGTGGTTTCACCCCTGATTGCTCTGATGCAGGACCAGGTGATTGCCCTGCGGCAGCAGGGGATTGCCGCCGCTGCATTGAATTCATCACTGGCCCCGGAAGAAGCGCAACAGGTAAAGCAGCAGTTGCTCGACGGCGAATTGCAGTTGCTGTATGTAGCGCCGGAACGGTTGATGACAGAAGGTTTCCAGGCCTTGTTGCAGCGAATAGAGATCGCCCTGTTCGCCATCGATGAGGCACACTGTGTTTCCCAGTGGGGGCATGATTTCCGGCCCGAATACATCCAGCTGTCTGCGCTGCATGAAAACTTCCCCCGGATACCGCGGATTGCGCTTACGGCTACCGCGGACGAGCCCACCTGCCGGGAAATCATTCAGCGCCTGAATCTTTCCCATGCACAGCATTTCATCAGTGGCTTTGACCGGCCGAATATCCGCTACCGGATTGCCTCCGACAACAGCAACACCCGCCAACAGCTGCTGCGCTTCATCCAGCTGGATTATCCGGGGCAGGCAGGCATCGTGTATTGCCTTTCGCGCCGCCGTGTAGAGGAAACGGCAGCCTGGCTGCAGCAGCAGGGCATTTCTGCGCTGCCGTATCATGCGGGTTTTTCCCAGCAGCAGCGGGCGGAAAATCAGAGCCGTTTCCTGCGAGAGGATGGTGTTGTCATCGTGGCTACCATTGCTTTTGGCATGGGTATCGACAAGCCGGATGTACGCTTTGTTGTTCATATGAATCTGCCGAAGAGTCTCGAGGCCTACTATCAGGAAACCGGCAGGGCCGGACGGGACGGTGAGCCTGCAGAAGCGCTGCTGTTCTACAATCTGCAGGATGTGATCACCCTGCGCCAGTTTGTGGAACAGTCGGATGCTGATGAGGCGCACAAGCGTATCGAAAGCCAGAAGCTGGAGCACATGCTGGGCTACTGTGAACTGACAAGCTGCCGACGGCAGGCACTGCTGGCGTATTTCGGTGATGAACTGCAGGAGCCATGCGGTAACTGCGATATCTGTCTTGACCCGCCAAAGACCTGGGACGGTACTGTCGCCGCGCAGAAAGCATTGTCCTGCGTGCATCATACGGGGCAGCGCTTCGGCGTCAGCTATCTGGTGGACGTGCTGTTGGGCAAGGACAATGAGCGTATCCGAAAGTTCGGGCATCAGGCTATCAGTACCTGGGGAATCGGAAAGGAACTGTCACAGAAACAGTGGCGTGGCCTTTTCAGACAGCTGATCGCCCAGGGATACCTTGCGGTGGATCAGGAAGGCCATGGCGGATTGCGTCTTGCCGAATCCTGTCGCCCGCTGTTGCGGGGAGAGCAGGTTCTTCTGCTGAGGGAAGAAAGCAAAACGGCGAAGAGGGCGCCCCGAAAAAGCAAGGGCGGTTATACTGGAGCTAATCCGCAACTGTGGGAAGCCCTGCGCAAGAAGCGCATGGAACTGGCGCAGGCGCAGGGAGTGCCGCCCTATGTTATTTTTCATGATGCAACGCTGATGGCGATGATGGAGTATCTTCCGCAGGACATGAATCAGATGAGCAGGATATCAGGTGTTGGCGCCAGCAAGCTCGAAGCCTACGGTGAAGCTTTTCTGACGGTGCTGGCCGAATACGATCAGGCGCCGGCAACGGATTCGGCTTCAGAAAGCATTGCCCTGTTTCGCTGTGGTTTTGGTGTGGAGGAGATTGCCCTGCGTCGTGAACTCAAGCCTTCCACTATCTACAGTCACCTGGCAACAGGCATCGAACAGGGACAGGTGGCACTGCAGGAGGTAGTGGATCTGTCGCCGGACCGGATTCAGCTTATCCAGGACATGATGCTGGAACAAAAGGACGTTATTCGTCTCGGACCTGTGTTCGAGGCGCTGGATGAAACGGTGAGTTATGGCGAGCTGACCTGTATCCGTGCGTCACTGAATCAGTGAACCAAGTGTTGGTATTAACTGTCATGGCGCATGACGATGCTACCCCGGATCATGGAAAAACCGCTGTCCGTAGGTCGGACTTCAGTCCGACACAAGGCGGCTGGTTGTCGGGCTGAAGCCCGACCTACAGAAAACCAAGAGCTTAGATGTTTTTCCACATTAACAAGTAAATACAGAGTGTCAAGTCCCGATAGATCATAGATTTTCTTTTTGAATAATTCCGGTTGTTTTTTGTGCCAATCCTTAA
>NZ_JBHNMF010000243.1:0-4934 GCF_048562965.1 Thiolapillus sp.
GTTGTGGGGACAACTCAGTTTCGGGTTGTAACATGGGCCGTATCAGTCGTGACAGGCTGAGCCTATCACTCATGACCACGTCCTAAGGACGTGGGTTTCTACGCTAAACTCAATACCTCGTCCACCAGAATCGTCTGGAAACCTTCGTCTTCGGCAATCTGCAGCCGGTAATGCTGTCCCGGCCGACCCGGCTGCCAGTACAGCTGCAGCTTGTCCTTGTCAGCGACAAATCCGACCTCCGGCGCTTCCGGCTCAGGCTTCAGCACGAACGCCTGCACTGCTCCCCAGGGCCCCTGTTCGTCCCCGAACGTCGAAGCCACCCGCCAGTACCAGGTGCCCGGTTGCAGCGACAGCAGTTCGAGACGCGTCTTGCCAAGATTTTTCTCGTCAGCAGCCAATGCCTTGAACTGCCGGTCAGACGACAGCTGGAAATGATAACCGCTGACCTGCGGCGGCGTAGACCATTCGAAATTTACGGCGGTGGTGCGCACCGTGCCTCCTGCGGGGGGCATAACCGCCACCGGTGGCAACGGCCGGGCATCCAGCAGGAAGCCAACTTCGCTTTCTTCACCGTCCAGTCCGGCGGCATCAATGGCCCGCACCCTCACGCGGTATTCCCCGTCGGGAAGGGAGCTGGTGCTGAAACGGTGATGCGTCAGCCGCACATCCATCACAGGCACGCTGTTTTCTCCCGGATGGGAAACCAGCACCCGATAGGCTTTGGCGCCCGGCACTCTTGCCCAGCGCAGCTCGAGGGGCAGCCGTCTCATTGTATTGGCGGGAGCAACCAGACTGGGAGCCGGGAGCAGCCGCACAGCCGGCGCTGGCGCAGCTCCCTTGTCCACCACAGTGCCAAACCCGGCGGCGAGCACCAGTTTTCCGGCATCCCCGGTGACATTGACCGTCCCCGCTACCACTTCCACCTGGGAACGGGACTGCTCGGCTTCGGGGACCTTCACCCGGAAGCGCGTACCGCGCACGGCGGTATTGGCGGAAGGTGTCCGGATCTCGAAGCGTGTACCCTTGGTGGGCACCCTGTTTTCGGTTTTTCCACGCAGAACCCTGATCGTGGTGTCCCCGATGCCTGTATCCGAAAACCTGTTGATACGCAGCAGTTCCACTTCGGTATTGCTGCCCAGCAGTTGCCGCGTGCCGTCCGCAAACTCCAGCAGCACACTCGCGTCATTACCGATTTCCAGACGGTCGCCGTGCTTCAGCTGCGCCTGCGCGTCCAGGGAATGGCCTGCTTCTCCCGGCCTGACCAGCAACACCTCACCCCTGACATCGACTACCCTGACTGATGCAGGCTCGACCTTCAGCCACTGCAAGGGGATACGCACCTGGGTGCCGGGGGACATTTGCCGCGGCCGCTTCACATGGTTCAGCCTGACCAGCTTGTTCCAGTAGCTCTGGTCAATGAGAAAACGGTCGGTCAGATCCCAGAGATTGTCCCCCGGCTGGAAGCTGTACAGCCATTCTTCTCCCGCCTCTGCAGCGGAAACCTGTTGCAGGCCGGCGCACAGGATCAGCGCCAGATATGGCAACCTTCTCGAGCTGCTTGCATTTCCCCTCATTTTCCTTGCCCCGTTTTCGACCCGATCCCCTGCATCATACTTTATTCAGACGCTTCCGAGAAAGGGCATCAGCCACGCTGGCGAACCGCTTCGAACAAGCCTACCGCCGTGGCGACAGATACATTCAGGCTTTCAACGGTACCGCGCATGGGGACAGACAGCAGAAGATCGCATTGCTCCCTGACCAGCCGCCGCATCCCTTTTTCTTCACCGCCCATTACCATGACCAGCCCTCCGCTCAGATCTGTCTGGTAAAGGGATTGCTCGGCCTCGCCCGCCATTCCCACGACCCACAAGCCACAGGCCTCACGCAACTGGCGCAAGGTACGGGACAGATTGGTTACCTGAATGAAAGGCACAGTTTCCGCTGCTCCACTGGCAACCTTGCAGGCAACAGGTGTCAGGCCGACTGCCCTGTCCTTCGGGGCGATCACGGCATGCACGCCGGCTGCATCCGCGGTACGCAGACAGGCTCCCAGGTTGTGCGGATCCTGCACACCGTCGAGGACCAGCAGAAACGCCGGCTCCTGCAGCTCCTGAAGCAGCGTATCGAGGGCATCCTCCCCCAGCGCAGCAGGCATATCCGCCCGGGCCACAACCCCCTGATGCCGGGTGCTGCCAGCCAGCCTGTCCAGTTCGGACCTGTCGGTCGCCTGCAGGGACACACCTGATTTGCGCGCTTCCGACAGCAGCTGTCCCAGTCGCCTGTCATTGCGCCGGGCGTCATACCAGATGGCCTGCAGCCTGTCCGCCCCGTGTTTCAGTGCGGTTCGAACGCTGTGGATACCCGCGATATAACGGGCGCCTTTGCTCATTTCCGTTTACGCCGCCGGGGACGGCGCTTCTTGCTCCGTTTTTTATCATCTGCCGGCTTCTCTGCCCGATTGGCCAGCGCCAGATCGATCTTGCGGTCATCCATGTTGACGGCAACCACCACGACCCGGATGGTGTCACCGAGCCGGTAGGTCTTGCCGCTGCGCTCCCCCACCAGCTTGTGCGCGATAGGATCGAAGTGGAAAAAGTCGTGATCCAGGGAGGTAATGTGCACCAGGCCGGTGATGTACACGTCCTTCAGCTCCACGAACACACCGAAGCTGTTGACGCTCACGATCAGTCCTTCGAATTCCTGCCCGACCCTGTCCAGCATGAATTCGCACTTGAGTGCATCGGCAGAATCCCGGGTTGCCTCGTCCGAGCGCCGTTCGGTCATGGAGCAATGCTCACCCATAGTGGCCATCTGCGGGAATGAATACTCGAAGGTATCCGCCCGGCCGTCCACCAGCAGATGCCGTATGGCGCGATGCACCAGCAGATCGGGGTAGCGCCGTATCGGCGAGGTGAAATGGGTGTAAGCCGGAAATGCCAAGCCGAAATGACCGATATTCTCGGAGGAATAAATGGCCTGCATCATGGAGCGCAGCAACACGGTCTGAATCATGTTGGCGTCCGGGCGGCCCTTGACCTGCTCGATCAGTTCCGCATAATCCTTGGCCGTGGGCTTGTCACCACCGTTGAGCCTCAGCCCCAGCTGTGCCAGGAACTGATGCAGGTCGTTGAGCTTGTCTTCACTCGGCGGCTCATGAACACGGTAAAGTGCAGGAATCTTCTTGCGCAGCAGCAGCCTTGCAGACGCCACGTTCGCCACCAGCATGCATTCCTCGATGATGCGGTGAGCATCATTACGCACCGTGGGTACGATGCCGCTGAGGCGGCCACTGTCATCGAACACGAAACGCGTTTCTACCGTATCGAAATCGATGGCACCGCGCTCTTTCCTGGCTTCATGCAGTGCATGATAAAGGCTGTTCAGTTCTTCCAGATGAGGCAGAAGCTTCGCGTGCTTCTTGCGCAGTTTTTCGTCGCCGTCGAACAGCATGGCGGCCACCTGGTTATAGGTCAGGCGCGCGTGGGACCGCATCACCGCCTGCAGGAAACGCGAACGCAGTATCTTGCCTTCCCGGCTGATATAAAGTTCGGCCGCCATGCACAGACGATCCACATTCGGATTCAGCGAGCACAGGCCGTTGGACAGCACCTCGGGCAGCATGGGAATGACCCGGTCAGGAAAATACGTGGAGTTGCCGCGCCTGTAGGCCTCCTTGTCGAGCGCTGATCCGACCGGCACATAAGAGGAAACATCCGCGATACATACCAGCAGCTTCCAACCCTTGGGGGTCCGCTGACAGTACACCGCATCGTCAAAATCACGCGCGTCTGCACCGTCGATGGTCACCAGTGGCAGCTCACGCAGATCGACACGTCCTTCCTTTGCCGATTCAGGCACTTCTTCCTTCAGACTGGCAATTTCCTGTTCCACTTCTTCAGGCCAGACGACAGGAATATCATGGGCGCGGATGGCAACATCCGTTTCCATGCCCGGCGCCATGTGGTCACCGATGATCTCGGCTACCCGTCCGATGGGCTGTCGCCACTTGGTGGGCTGCTCGAGAATCTCGACCACCACCATCTGGCCTTCTTCCACACCGTTGAAATGCTCGTCCGGTATGATGACGCGGTGCGTCATGCGCTTGTTGTCCGGCACCAGGAAACCGACACCGGCTTCCACATGAACACGCCCCACCACCTGCGAGTGGGCGCGCTCAAGAATCTCGACCACGGACCCTTCACGACGACCGCGCCTGTCCATGCCGGTAACCTGTACGACCACGCGATCATCATGCCATAGGGGCCGCATTTCCCGCGGTGACATGAACAGATCCTCACCGCCCTCATCAGGACGCAGAAAGCCGAAACCGTCGGGATGGGCGATAACCCGGCCGGCGATCAGATCCTTCTTGTTCACCACGCAAAGGCCACCACGGCGATTGCGCACGATCTGGCCATCCCGAAGCATGGCCTTGACGCGGTATGACAGCGCCTCAATCTGTTTTGGATCTTTCAGCCCCAGAAGAGGAGCGAGATCTTCAGATTTGACAGGAACCCCGTGAGCTTCCATGGTTTCGAGTATGTGCTCCCGACTTGGAATGGGATTTTCGTATTTGCGCTCTTCCCGTGCGCGATAGGGATCACGTTTGTGTGATTTGTTCTTCTTTCTCGACTTGGCCACAGGCCTGTTTACCTTCAATGTTACGTAACTTATCAGCCTGACATTATACGCTCTGAAATAGATCAATACTAACCGGCTGCACCAGGAAGTTTTCGATCAAACCAGGTACTTGCGGCATTGGCGGATAACAGGCGGGTTCTCCCCCGCGACAGACAGTCATCGAGTGTATTTACAGGATTCAGGGCCACCGTAAAAACCGCGTGTCTGCACACAGGCTTGTTATAATGGCGCTATACAACAATACAATCCGACGGAGTAGCAACGATATGATCAAACAAGTGGAAGGTGACATC
>NZ_JBHNMF010000244.1:0-4899 GCF_048562965.1 Thiolapillus sp.
TTCGAAGGGGGTGCAGGTACTTTCAGGAAATAATCATGAATTATCCTTTCAAAACAATATGTTGCATTATATCCTCGCCCTGCCATTTATGCAATTTGGAATATGACAAAGTAGAATTAATAATCAATTGCTTATCGCCCTCGGTGGTGGTAGCGCCGTATAGTTACCGCTACTGTAACATCCGCAGCAGTTCGCGCACCTTTTCCACCCGCTGTTGCGGGTCTTCGAGGTCGGCGAAGAAACGCAGTTTGTCACTTCCGTCCAGCTTGAACTGTTGTGGCCGGGTCTGGATGAGGTGGATGATTCGCGCCGGATCGATGGCGGGCTGTTCCTCGAAATGAATCTTGCCCCCCTGGGGGCCGGCTTCGATCTTGCGTATGCCCAGGGGCTGCACGTCCAGCTTGAGTTCGGTGATGTCGAACAGATTTTTAGCCTGCTCGGGCAGCAGGCCGAAACGGTCGATCATCTCCACCCGCAGCTCCCGCAGTTCGTCGGCGCTGGCGGCGGAGGCGATGCGCTTGTACTGGATGAGGCGGATATGGACGTCCGGCAAATAGTCCTCGGGCAGCAGGGCAGGCAGGTTGAGATCGATTTCCGTGCCATGATCCAGGGGGCGGTCCAGCTCCGGCTGCCTGCCTTCGCGGATGGCGCGCACGGCCCGTTCCAGCATCTGGGTGTAGAGGGTGAAGCCCACTTCGTGGATCTGGCCGCTCTGGTCTTCACCCAGCAGTTCGCCGGCGCCGCGGATCTCCAGGTCATGGGTGGCCAGGGTGAAGCCAGCGCCCAGGTCTTCCAGGGCTTCCAGGGCCTGCAGGCGCTTCACCGCGTCCCGGGTCATGGCCTTGGGGGGCGGGGTGATGAGATAGGCGTAGGCCCGGTGATGGGAGCGGCCCACCCGTCCCCGCAGCTGGTGCAGCTGGGCCAGGCCCAGCTTGTCGGCGCGGTTGATGATGATGGTGTTGGCCGTGGGCACATCGATGCCGCTCTCGATGATGGTGGTGGCCACCAGGATGTTGAAACGCTGGTGGTAGAAGTCGCGCATGATACGTTCCAGTTCGCGCTCGCGCATCTGCCCGTGGGCGAAATCCACCCGCGCGCCGGGCACCAGTTTCTCCACATCCGCCACCATGCGCTCGATGCTGGCCACGTCGTTGTGCAGGACATAGACTTGGCCGCCGCGCTGCAGCTCCCGCTGGCAGGCCTCGCTGATGACCACGTCGTTCCATTGCTGGACGAAGGTCTTGATGGGCTGGCGCCGGGTCGGGGGTGTGGCGATGACGGACAGGTCGCGCATGCCGGACATGGCCATGTTCAGGGTGCGGGGAATGGGGGTGGCGGTGAGGGTGAGGATGTCCACCTCGGCGCGCAGGGCCTTGAGGCGCTCCTTGTGACGCACGCCGAAGCGGTGCTCCTCGTCGATGATGACCAGCCCCAGGTCCTTGAACCTGATGCCCTGGCTGAGAATCTTGTGGGTGCCGACCACGATGTCCAGGGTGCCGTTCTCCAGGCCCTCAAGGGTGGCATTGACCTCTTTGGTGGAGTTGAAGCGGGACAGAGATGCGATCTTGACCGGCCAGTCGGCAAAACGGTCGGCAAAGTTCTCGTAGTGCTGCTGGGCCAGGAGGGTGGTGGGCACCAGCACCGCCACCTGCTTGCCCCCCTGGGTGGCCATGAAGGCGGCGTGCATGGCCACCTCGGTCTTGCCAAAACCCACGTCGCCGCAGACCACACGGTCCATGGGGCGGGGTGAAATCATGTCGGTAATCACTTCTTCGATGGCGCGTTCCTGGTCCGGGGTCTCCTCGAATTCAAACTCTGAGGCGAACTGACTGTATTCTTCGCCGGGAGGAGGGAAGGCAAAGCCCTGACGGGCTTCCCGGCGGGCGTAGATGTCCAGGAGCTCAGCGGCGGCATCGCGCACTTTCTGCGCCGCTTTCTTGCGGGCCTTTTCCCACTGGTTGCTGCCTAGGCGGTGCAGTGGGGCGTTCTCTTCCGTGGCGCCGGTGTAGCGGCTGATGAGATGCAGGGAAGAGACGGGGACGTAGAGCTTATCTTTGCGGGCATATTCCAGGGTGAGGAATTCCATGGACAGCCCGCCGACGTCCAGGTGTTGCAGTCCCAGGTAGCGGCCTACGCCGTGATCCTCGTGCACCACGGGCGAGCCGATCTGCAGTTCCGCGAGGTTGCGCACCACCTGGTCGGCGTCCGGGCCGGTCTTGCGCCGCTTGCGGGTCTGGCGTACCCGCTCGCCGAGCAGCAGGGTTTCCGGGATGATGGCCAGGGGAGGTTGCCCAAGTTCGAGACCTTCTTCCAGCGGCGCGACGGTGATGGCCAGGGGTGTTTCCGATGCAAGAAAAGCCTGAAAATCATCGACGGCTCTGGGGGCCAGGCAGAAACCCTTCAATGTGTCCAGCAGATGTTCGCGCCGTCCGGCACTTTCGGCGGTGAACAGTACAGGCCTGCTGCCACTGACCAGATAATCCTGCAGCAGCCCGGCGGGGTTTGCCGCCCTGGCCTGTATGGCGAGGGAAGGGAGCGGGTGGACATCAAAATTGTAGTGACGGGCAAAGCCCTTGCGTCTTTCATCCACATGGCCGTTATGCCAGTGTATGCCGGCATACTGTTTGAGCCGGTGCACCAGTTCATCCGCATTCAGGTAGAGGCGAGAAGGCGGCAGCAGTGGCCGTTCGATATCGTGGCGGCGCTGTTCGTAACGCTTCTCCACCTGCTGATGAAAATGTGCGGCTTCACTCGGAATGTCCTGCGGTTGTATGACCAGGCAGTCTTCCTGCAGGTAGTCGAACAGGGTGGCGGTCTGTTCGTAGAAGAGGGGCAGGTAGTATTCCAGGCCACCAGGCAGATTGCCTTCGCTGACCTCGCGGTAGATGAGGCTGGCCTGGGGATCGCCTTCGAACTGATTGCGGTACTGCCGGCGGAAGCGCCTGATGGCGTCCTCGTCCACGGGGAATTCCCGGGCAGGCAGCAGGCGGATGCTGTTTACCTTGTCTGAAGATCGCTGCGTTTCCGGATCGAAAAGCCGGATGCTGTCGATCTCGTCATCGAACAGGTCGATGCGGTAGGGCCGCGCCGCACCCATGGGAAACAGATCCAGCAGGGAGCCGCGTACCGCAAACTCGCCGTGTTCCATGACCTGGGAAACGCAGTGGTAGCCTGCGCGCTCCAGCCTGCGGCGAAAGGCGTCGATTTCGAGTGTTCCGCCAGTATCCAGTACCAGGCTGTGTACATCGAGGTAGTCCGGCGGGAGTATGCGCTGCTGCAGCGTGGCGACAGGGACGATAAGAATGCCTTTGCTCGCGGACTGCAGCCGGTGCAGGGTCAGCAGGCGTTGGGAGACCAGTTCCGGCAGAGGGGAAAAGACATCATAGGGCAGGGTTTCCCAGTCGGGAAAATGCAGAATGGGAAGCTGCCGGTCATTGACGAAGAACCCCAGTTGCTGTTCCAGACGTGTCGCTTCCTGCATATCCCTGGCAACGACAACGGTCAGCCCCGGCCATTGTTCCGCCGTCCTGGCGACAGCCAGTTCGCTCACCGCACCACTGCAGCGCCCCCACTGCAGGCGCTCGCCCGGTTTTGCGGGCAGAGGGGGCGCGAGGGCAGATACGCTTTGTTCAGCAGGAGGATTCATGGGGCGCGTATTGTCGCATACCCCCCGGCAGGTTGGTATATGGAAGCGCAGTGCTGTTCAGGCTTTGTTCAGGCGGATTTGTATAGCCTGTAGCTACAGACTGACCAATGGAGAGCCATTATGCCTGTATACAAATCAATACTGATTGCAACGATCCTGTTGCTGGGATTATCCGTCCAGGCGGAGGCTGGCAACTACTACGATGACGTTGAGATCGACGTTATTTCAGACAGCCGCGGGGAGCTGCACCAGTATCCCGCAAATTCCGGCAGCAAGAAACGCCGCGCCTATATCGCGGTGCGGGACGGTGAACGCTACAGCATCCGTGTTCAGAACCGCACCGGCGAACGTATCGGCGTGGTGATTGCCGTGGATGGCCGGAATATCATCAGCGGCGCCAAATCCCATCTCAAGCGTGGGGAGGCAAAATACGTGCTGGGGCCCTGGGAAACCGCAGAATACGACGGCTGGCGTACCAGCCGTAACCGGGTGCACCGTTTTTACTTCACCGATATCGGGGATTCCTATGCCGATGCATGGGGTGATCACAGCGCCATGGGAGTCATTGCAGCGGCGGTGTTCAGGGAGAAGAAACCCAGGCATCAGGGCTATGCCATACAGAAAAAGCGCGAGAGTAGCGAGGCTGCGGACCGGGATTCTGCCGGAACAGGATTTGGTGAAAGCGCGTGGTCACCCAGTCACAAGGTGAGGTTCAAGGCCCGCAAGAAACCCATGTTCAGGAAGTTCATCAAGTACGAATGGCGCAGAACCCTGTGCCGCAAAGGCATCATTCCCCGTTGCCGGGATTACTATGATGATGAACCGGGTAATCGTTTCTGGCCCCCTGATGATTGGGATGACGAGTATGCGCCTTATCCCTGGAGCCTGAGGAGGCACCACCAGTAACCTGGCGGCCAATGATGCCCAACGGCGTCATTGGCTTCATTCTCACGGATCGGATTTAACCATCCAGATCAGGGCCGCTGTTCCGCCAATCACCAGCAGAAAGGTCATCAGGGAACTGCCCAGTGCGTGTCCCTGGTTGACCAGGGCGGATACAGCTCCGTAGAACAGCATCAGAGCTGCAAAAATAGCACCGATAATCAGTAAGGTTTTTTTCATATTACAATCTAGCTAGTGTAGTGTTGCATTTTGCTTGGAACTTAACCGGCGATTAGCACGAACAACTTTAGCCAAGATATCCTTAGCCTTGGCTGTCCAGATGAATGGCTTGGGTTTTTGGTTGTGTATGG
>NZ_JBHNMF010000245.1:0-4888 GCF_048562965.1 Thiolapillus sp.
GAGGCAGGCTTGTACTCAGTCTTAGGGGTGAGTAGTTACTATAGCACTTTATTTGTTTTGCGCAACCCAAATGCGCTGTATGTTGATCTGTGACACATGGAGCAAGCGTGTCTTCGGCCTCGTGATAGATTTTGGGACATCCCAGTCCCCAAAATCGACTCGGCCTTTGACAACCTATTGGTGCCCCAGCCGTCCTGGTCACCAAGCACTACGCAACAACTTCGCAAGCTCGTTGCTGCTCCGTACTTGGCTCCCAATGACTGGACGCCGCGTTTGGATGCCTACTTTGCTTCCCCTCTGGCGCTATGCGCACGACGGGTAAGCAGTGCGGTCTCGCGGCTACTGGGGTCTACCAGCCTTCGCTTCGCTCTCCATGGCTGGCAGCGAATGATGGAGGAGATATTTGGAATCAGGATGGTTTGGTGGTGGCTTTGAGATATTCGCCCAGAATGTCTTTTACCGGCCCCAATTCCCGCAACATGCCGTTTTCAATCCAGAGTACTTTTGTGCAGAGCTTTTCGATTTGAGCCAGTTGGTGTGAAACCAGTATAACTGTTTGATTAGAATTGATTTTATCAGCAAGTGCCTGAGCTGATTTTTGTCTGAATCTGGCATCTCCCACTTCCAGGACTTCGTCGATCAGCAGGATATCGGGTTTGAGGTGCAAGGCAACAGAAAATCCGAGACGGGTTTTCATGCCGGATGAATAAGTTTTTACCGGGTCATCAATGGCTTTGCCCAATTCTGAGAAAGCCATAATGCTGGGAAGTTTGTTTTCTGCTTCTTGCCTTGTGAGTCCCAGAAGAACAGCACTGAGAATGGCGTTGTCCCTACCGGAAAGCTGTGGATCAAGACCCAGATTCAGAGACAGCAGGGAAACGCTGTGATTGTGCCGGTCGATTTTTCCGGAATCTGGATCAAGGATGCCGGCAATCAGACGCAGCAAAGTGCTTTTCCCGGCCCCGTTCTTGCCAATGATGCCAAGAGTGTCTCCTTTGTTTACTTCAAAGGAAAGCCCTTGAAAAACCGGCTTTCGTTCCCGTTTTTTCAGGGAAACACGTCGCCGATAGCCCATATAGATGTCAGAAACCGATACCGCCAGTGTATTCAAGGATCAGGACTCCAGAATAAGTCTCGCGTATGTGGCATTGCCTCCACGCAGCAAACGGGTGAGTACCACGATGAGTACCAGCGATGCCAGCCCGATTAGAGCCAGGGCTTGCCAGTCTGGCCATTGTTGGTACATGAGC
The DNA here is from genome assembly GCF_048562965.1 of Thiolapillus sp. NCBI lineage: Bacteria > Pseudomonadati > Pseudomonadota > Gammaproteobacteria > Chromatiales > Sedimenticolaceae > Thiolapillus > Thiolapillus sp. The sequence goes on from NZ_JBHNMF010000245.1 coordinate 1,251, forward strand.
ACCCGCCTATAATTGTGTATCAGATTGGCCATGGGATTCATAAAAAACAGGCTGCGATGCTCCGGCAAGATGACCTCATAGGAATAGAAGATGCCTGATCCCATCATCAGCATGAGCAAACCGGTTTGAATAAGAAACCTGACATCGGGGAGGAAAGGGATTATGGCGGCCACCAATAAGCTCAAGGCAAATGTAAACAGCAATTGAACAATAACGACAGGTATCACGGCTGTCCAATAAATGGTAAATGGTTCTCCGCATAGGAGTAGAAAAACAAATAACACAGAAAAAACAATGAGTTGCCTGAGGCTGTCTTGGGCTACCACTTCTGCAGGAAACAGTATTACCGGGATGCGCGTCTGCATCATTATTCCCCTGGCTGAGGAGATAGAGCCGCTTGCATTGCTTATGCTTTTGTTGAACCAAAGCCAGGGAATCAGACCGCAAAGAAGATAGGCTACGAAGTCCTCTGTTCCCCTGTTCAGAAGAACCTTAAAAATCAGGTAGAACATTCCCATGTGAAGGACGGGTTCCAGAACCCACCAGCCGTAACTGAGATAGCTGGTACTGGCTTCAGATTTCAGACGGCATTGAACCCGGAACTGAAGGAGTTGCCAGAATTGTAAAATAGATTGCTTCTTGTTCTTCATGGGGAGTCCGTGTCGGGTGAGGGATTTTCTCACGGGAGCGTTGTGATCACAACGGATCTGGCGGAATAGGATCGCTGAATCTATATCGCTGAAGAAATAAAGAGCATGAAAAAAGAGCATGCTTGGTGAATAAAGGGATTGTTTGGCCGTTTCCCCACGAAAAATAGCGCCTTATCAGTTATCTCGGTTACAATTGGCGATCTTTTGCGTGGTATTGCACAACTCATTGACCCGGTATGCCGGCATGCCGTTAAGATTATCAAGGAAAATTGACAGATGAATATGAGCTCTTCTCCAGAAATAGGCGTCATTGGCCTGGGCTACGTCGGCCTGCCTCTGGCAATCGAATTCGGGAAAAAGTACAAGACTGTTGGTTTGGATCTCAAGGAGGAGGTGATCACCTGCTACCGCAATGGTTCGGACCCGACGGGTGAGGTCGAGGATGCGCAGTTCCAGGCATCCAAACAGCTGGCTTTTACCACGGACGCCGCGCAGCTGGCGCAGTCCGATTTCCTGATCGTGGCGGTGCCCACGCCCATCGACGAGGCCAATCAGCCGGATCTTACCCCCCTGGTGGGAGCGACGCATACGGCAGGCAAGGTGCTGAAGAAAGGTGCTACTGTCGTATTTGAATCAACGGTTTACCCCGGTTTGACGGAAGAGGTCTGCGTGCCGATCCTGGAACAGGAATCGGGTCTGAAATGGAAGCAGGACTTCCACGTGGGCTATTCGCCCGAGCGCATCAACCCCGGTGACAAGGTGCATACGCTGACCCGCATCGTGAAAGTGGTTTCGGGCGATGATGACGAGTGCCTCGAAGCGGTTGCCGGATTGTACGAGTCCATCATCGAGGCAGGTGTTTTCCGTGCGGCGTCCATCAAGGAAGCAGAGGCGGCGAAGGTGATCGAAAATACCCAGCGCGACCTCAATATTGCCCTGATCAATGAGCTGGCCATCATATTCGACAGGCTGGATATCGATACTCTGCACGTGCTCGAGGCTGCCGGCTCCAAGTGGAATTTCCTGCCTTTCCGTCCCGGCCTGGTTGGAGGACACTGTATCGGTGTGGACCCCTATTACCTGACCCATAAGGCCGAAGCCGTGGGTTACAACCCGCAGGTGATCCTGGCGGGGCGCCGCATCAACGACAACATGGGCAAGTTCGTGGCCGAGAAAGCGGTGAAGCTGATGTTGTCCAACAATCATCAGCCGGGCGTCAGCAAGGTCGGCATTCTGGGGCTGACTTTCAAGGAAGACTGCCCGGATCTCCGGAATTCACGGGTAGTGGATATCATCGATGAACTGCTCGAATACGGTATCGAGCCGATCGTGTTCGACCCGGTGGCAGACCGCTCACAGGCAGAAGCCTACATGAATCGGCCAATGACGGATCTGAAGGATTTCAAGGACCTGGGTGCCCTGATCATTGCCGTTCCCCACGAGCAGTTCAGGGAAATGGCCATCAGCAACTTTACCGGGATGCTGTCTGATGACGGCTGCCTGCTGGATGTGAAGTCCATGCTCGACCCGAATGAGGTGCCGGACGGCACCATTTTCTGGCGGCTTTGATCATGGCGGATGTAACGGCCTATGAGAAACTGCAGGAGGATCTGCAAGGCACGCAGTCCCGCTGGCTGATCACCGGCGTGGCGGGTTTCATCGGCTCCAACCTGCTGGAGACCCTGCTCAGGCTCGACCAGAAAGTGGTGGGGCTGGACAATTTTTCCACCGGGTTTCAGCACAACCTGGATGAAGTGCAGGGGCTGGTCTCCGAGCAGCAGTGGCAGAACTTCACCTTTATAGAAGGCGATATCCGCAATCCCGGTGACTGCAGCGCGGCCTGTGCCAAGGTGGACTATGTGCTGCATCAGGCAGCACTGGGTTCTGTTCCTCGCTCTATTGAAGATCCTGCGCTCACCAATGCAAACAACATCACCGGTTTTCTTAACATGCTGATTGCTGCCAGGGATGCCGGGGTAAGGCGTTTTGTCTATGCCGCTTCCAGTTCAACCTATGGCGATCATCCCGACCTTCCCAAGGTGGAAGACAAGATCGGCAATCCACTTTCTCCATACGCGGTGACCAAACTGGTCGATGAGCTGTATGCGAAAGTGTTTGCCCGAACCTACGGTTTCAAGACCATCGGGTTGCGCTATTTCAATATCTTTGGCCGGCGGCAGGATCCGGATGGTGCCTATGCGGCCGTCATTCCCAAGTGGTTTGCCGGCATGATTCAGGGAAAAGAGCTGTTTATCAATGGTGATGGCAGCACCAGCCGTGATTTTTGCTATATTGATAACTGTGTGCAGGCAAACCTGCTGGCCGCTGTTGCAGAAGAAGATGCGGCTGTTGATCAGGTATACAACGTCGCTTTTGGCGAGAGGACTTCATTGAACGACCTGTTTGGGCTGATTCGTTCCCGTGTACAGATCTCTTATCCCGAAGCCGCGGATCTGCAACCTGAATACCGGGATTTTCGAGCAGGAGATGTGCTCCATTCCCTCGCGGACATCGGCAAGGCAAGGACATTGCTGGGCTACGAGCCGAAGTATTCCATCGAAACCGGGTTGGATGAGGCTGCTGGCTGGTATTTGAGTCACTTAGCCGGCTAAGACCTTCTGATGGTAAAGGCTGGAATGCTGCCTGATTGTCAATTTGCAGATTCCCGGTGCGGCTTGCGAAGCTTCTTTGGAGTGAAGTGAAAAATGAGTTATAGAAAGTCACTGTTTACCATTGTGTTGTTGGGTGCAAGTTTGTTCGGTCTGGTTGCTTGTAGCGGTGAGGATGGCAATATGAAAGTCTGGCGAGCTGCAACTGCCTGTGCTGAGTCAAGCACAGATTGACGCGCTGGCGGGCAAGACCTTTTATTTCGCACACCAATCTGTCGGCTACAACATTGTGTCGGGTACCATGTGATTATATTCCAAAAAGGAGCTATCCTTTGTTCCGAACCCGCCAGATATTGAACGACTGGCTCACGCAAAACCT
>NZ_JBHNMF010000246.1:0-4887 GCF_048562965.1 Thiolapillus sp.
CGCGTTCGGAGGCCTACTTTGTTTTCCCTCTGGCGCAAGGCACGCCGGGAAAACAGTGCGGCCTCGCGGCTACTGGGGTCTACCAGCCTTCGCTTCGCTCTCCATGGCTGGCAGCGGTGGCTTCCGTCGCCTTCTTCGGTACCAGCAGCGTCTTTTCCCCCCTTGCGCATCCAGCTCCCACAATTGGGCTTCAGACTGCTGCGTGGTCGTGCCTGCTCCCCCTGCCTTGGGGCGCTCCTGGCGGGGAACACGCCGGATACGGTAGCGCCTGCGGCCCAGCTCGAATTCCAGTTCCACCTCGGTGAGCAGGTCATCAGCAGCATGATCGCAGCGCATCTCCCGACCCTGACGCTCGTTGCCTGTGGTCTCGTCATACAGGGCATAGGAAATAGCATCGAGAATGGTCGTCTTGCCAGAACCCGTGGGACCGTTGATGAGGAACAGGGGACTGTCCCCCAGCAGGCTGAAGTCGATCTCCTGGGTGGATGCAAAGGGTCCGAAGGCGGACATTTTCAACCGCAAAGGACGCATTCAGTCCTCCCCGCCCCTGTGCAACTCATCCAGGAGTCCGGCAACAAGCTTCTGCCCCCGGGGTTGCAGCTCTTCTCCTGTCATCTGTGCATAGAAATCGAGGAACAGGGGCAGTTCCCCCACAGCCAGGCGCTCCCGGCTGGTTTCCCGCCGTTCGCCGCCGCACAACAGACCGGGGCGCTCAAGGTGCAGCACGTTGGGATAGACTTCGCGCAGGCGGTTCATGGGTTCATGTATGGCATGGGTATCGAGCAGGCGGATCAGCAGATAATCCTCCCGGTCCGACGCATCCCTGCCCTGCGCCAACAGCTGATCGAAATGCCCTTCGAGGAAGCGCATGTCGTGGCGGGGTTTCAGGGGAAGCTTTTCTATCTCGCATCGCCCTGTGGCATCCATGTCCACCAGTGTCACCGACTTGTGCTGCTTCTCTTCCGAGAAGGAATACTTGAGCAGGGAACCGGAGTAGCGCACGTGCGGCCACTGGCGTGACTGGGGTGCATGCAGGTGCCCCAGTGCAACATAGTCAAAATGCCCGAACAATGACGGCGGCACCCGGTCCGCGCCACCCACAGACAGGGGACGCTCGGATTCGCTTTCCAGCCCACCCTCGACGAAACAGTGAGCCAACACCACGGTACGGCGATCTTCTCTGCGCCCCTCAACCTGTTTCAGCAAGGCAGCCATGGCCTGCTCGTGGCTGTGCACATCCACTCCAAGGTGATGACGCACGGTAACCGGATCGGCATAGGGAATACCGAAGAAAGCTACCTCCCCGGCATCATCAGACAGCAGCACGGCAGCGGGTTCCTGCCCCGGCTGTCCCATGATATGAATGCCGCTCTGCGCCAGCGCGCGGGCGCCAAAACCCAGCCGTTCGGCGCTGTCATGATTACCGGCGATGAACAGCATGGGCACGCCCAGCTCGGTATTGATGTGGTAAATCACGTCATCCAGCAGGGACACCGCGCTGGCGGGCGGCACGGCGCGGTCGTAGATATCACCGGACACCAGCACCGCTTCCACCTGACGATCGCGCACGATATCAACTAGCTGATCCAGCACGTGACGCTGGTCTTCCAGCAGGGACACGTTGTGAAACTGGCGGCCCAGATGCCAGTCGGAGGTGTGCAGGAAACGCATGGCGCTCAGCCTTTTCCGCCGTACTGTTGCAGCGCCATCCCCAGCGCCGCCTTCACCCGCCGCCTAAGTGTATCGGGTTCGAGCACCTCCACATCGGCACCATAGCGCAGGATATCCAGCAAAAGTTCGGTATCCTGGGAATAGGGAATTTGCAGCAGGTACCTGCCCTGTTCATCGAAGCGCCCCTGCTGCTGTGGGTGCCAGCGCTCATGGGCCACCCAGCGTGCGCGTCCTGCGCTGAACCGAAGCAGCGCCTTCTGGGTATCCTCGCCGGCGAAGATACCGTAACCCGAAGCAAACACGGCATCCAGTTCCGTTGCTGAAACATCCTTTGCCTTCTTCCCCGTCACATCGACCCGCCGGATGACATCGACGCCAAAACTGCGCAGGCCCTGCCGCAGGTGACACCAGGCGTGCAGATACCAGTTGTCGCGATAGTAGAGCAAGCGCTGTGGCGAGACCTCCCGCCCTACGACCTCGTTACTGGCCCGGTTGTAATGATGAAGCATCACCCGCTGACGGGACAGCAGGGCCGATGCAAGGGACTCGAACACCTGGGCATCCACGTCCCGCCGCGCCAGCCGTACGATGTGAATGCGCCGTGCCACTTCCTCAGCGCTGTGGTCCCCCTGTTCCAGCAACTCGTGCACCCGCCGGCGCAGGGGCTGTATATGCGGCCCCAGCAGTCCCGGCTGCAGGTCGGACAGCAGATGATCCATGGTCAGCAGGGCGTAAATCTCGGAAGCGTTGAACCACATGCCGGGCAAGGCATACTGACTGCCTTCCCCTTCGTAACGGTAACCCCAGCTGCTGCGATCCCAGACGATGGGCGCGCCCATGCGGTCACGCATGTATTCAATATCCCGCTTCACCGTCGCGCGGGAGACTTCCAGGTGATCCATGATCACCGCCAGAGGCGTCGATAGACGCTCTCTAAGTAACTGATCAATCTTGTAAAAACGTTCGGTTCTATCCATTGTCCATACCCGGAAATACCCGCATAAAGAGTAGCAGATATTCACCAGTAAATGCTGGCCAGTATTTTTCGATACTGATACAGTTCGTTAATATGCTGGTATTGTTCCAATGGAGCCTTTGATGAGCGGACTGATCGACCCTTTCAACAGGAGCATTCGTTACCTGCGCGTCTCGGTGACGGATCGTTGCAACTACCGTTGCTTTTACTGTATGCCTTCACAGGGCATGGAATGGGAGGAGCGATCGGAATTCCTCACCTTCGAGGAAATGACCCGCATCATCCGCCTGTTTACCGAACTCGGTGTCGACAAGGTGCGTCTTACCGGCGGTGAGCCCCTGGTGCGCCGCGGGCTGCTGGATTTCGTCAAGCAGCTCCATACCCTGCCGGGACTGAAAGATCTTTCCATGTCCAGCAATGCCCACCTTCTCGGCGAACAGGCACAGGCGTTAAAGGATGCCGGCGTGAGTCGTATCAATATCTCCCTGGATTCACTCGATCCCGAGACTTTCCGCAAGATTACCGTCAACGGTGACCTGCAACCCGTGCTGGAGGGCATCGATGCGGCGCTGACTGCCGGCATGCAGCCGGTGAAGATCAACATGGTGGTGATGCGCGGACTAAATGATGGCGAGATCGAATCCATGCTGGACTATGCCGTGGAGCGCGGAGCCGACCTGCGTTATATCGAAACCATGCCTATCGGAGAGGCAGGCATTGCAGGCACCGACTACTACATGCCGGCGGTGGAAATCCTGTCTCGTCTGAAAGAACATCTGGGAGAAGAACTGATTCCCGCCAAGGGCGGCAAAGGCGCAGGACCCGCCCGTTATTACCAGGTGAGCTCCGGTCCCGTACGGGTTGGCGTGATCAGCGCCCTCTCGCGCCACTTCTGCGATGACTGCAACCGGGTGCGCCTGACGGCCAAGGGTGATCTGGTGCTGTGCCTGGGGCAGGAGGATCGCGTATCCCTGCGTGATGGCCTGCGCAATGGTTTCAGCGATGAGCAGATCAAGGCCGTGATCCTGGATGCCATCGCCCACAAGCCACGCAGCCACGAATTTAATGATGACAACAGCAAGGTCTCCCTGCGGCACATGTCATCCCTGGGTGGCTGATGGGGAAAGGCTCCTCCCTCCTGTTTCCCCGCATCATCCCGCTTCTTTCCCGGCCAGCGCTGGGTCAATATCAGCCTGCGCACCCTGCACCTCGTCGGCCTGTCCGGCACTGGTTACGGCTTTCTCGGTAACGGGACAAACTTCAACTGGCGCACCTTCCTGCTGCTGACCATCGTCAGCGGCACCGCCATGATGCTGGTCTCCATCTGGAGCAACGGCATCTGGCTGCTGCAACTGCGTGGCCAGGTCATCCTGCTGAAACTGGTGCTGCTGGGACTGATTCTGCTACAGCCGCTATATCATGCGGAACTGTTCATCACGGTCATCGTGCTGTCCGGGCTCATTTCCCACGCACCGGGCAACACCAGATATTATTCCCTGTTGTATGGTCGCCGCATCGATTCGATACCCTGATATTCAGTTTTTTGGCATAGCCTCAGCAAATTTCTCACGCAGCCTGTCAACCCGCTTCCGGTTTACCCCAAGATCTGAATGGCCCACTCTGGATGCCGAACGCAGGTGAATGAGAGGCTCGGGACTCACCAGCCGGAATTCCATGTCATCGACGAAACGAAAAATACGCGAGGTAAAAGCCACGTGCAGATAGGCTGCCTGTTCCGCGACGATAACACCACCCATTGCTGCCAGCGTCTTTTTCAGTTCGTTCCAAGCCTGCTCTGGCGGGCCGCCAAAGGAAAGGGGATCGACGCGATGGGAATCCGCTGTTCCCGATTCGCTGCTGACACAATTGGGGGTGTCCGGACAGGGTTTCAGCCGACCGTCCACCAGACCCGCATTCGGTGCTTTTGCGGTGATGGACAGATATATGAAAAACAGGCAGACTGCTATTAACCCGGCAACCAAATATATCGTCCTCAGCCACCTTGTCTGCACTGGTGGCAAGGCATCAACACGCTGCTGTAGTCATTCTACAGCAAGTGTTGATAACGCAGTCCACCAGTGCAGACAGGGTGGCCTTTCTATGCATTGTCAATTAGTTACTAGAGTTTAGAGTTTCAGAGGAGAAAAACCAGTAAAAATCTGCGTTCTTAGAACGCAGACTTGCCTTTTGCCCCCTATAAGGGGGCTTTGATGCCAGCCTTCTGAGAAGGCTGGCTGGTG
>NZ_JBHNMF010000247.1:0-4866 GCF_048562965.1 Thiolapillus sp.
CAGATTGTTGCCAGGCCGCAATGTGTGACTGCCAGAATGACGCGCCTTCGGTGGCATCAGACATGTCCATCGATTTCTCCTGTGTCGTGAAATTTCAGGAGAAAGTCTGCACGGGGTCAGGGCGGGAAAACAGGTGTGGATTCTTGGGCGCTTACCCTGTTTTCTTTATAGGGCATCTCGAACAACGGTATTTTTATCACCCCGGCACAGGCCGGGGTCCATATTATATTCATCACGGTATAATGGATTCCGGCCTGCACCGGAATGACATCCTCAGCGGCGCCCTGTCGTTCTTCTTGGTACAGCGGCGGTTATCAGCTGTGCAGTTCCTGCAGGCTGATCACCACAGGTTCGCCCTGGTGCTGGATCGCCATTACGATAGCCTCTCCACCGGACATGGTGGTGGTGTAGCTGATCTTATGCTGCAGCGCTGCCCGTCGTATGGAAGCCGAATCCAGCATGGCCTGTTTGCCTTCCGTGGTGTTGACGATAAGGTCAAAATCATCGTTCTTGATCATGTCGACGATGTGCGGACGGCCTTCCATTACTTTGTTGACCCGTACACAGTCTACACCAGCAGACAGGATAGCGTCACAGGTGCCGCCTGTGGCATAGAGCTCAAAGCCCAGCTCGGCAAGATCCCGGGCCACCAGCTTGATGCGCTGCTTGTCGGCTTCCCGCACCGACAGCAAGGCCTTGCCACCTGTGGGCAGCTTGATGCTCCCGCCTTCATTGGCTTTGCCGTAGGCTTCGCCAAAGGTGCTGCCCACGCCCATGACTTCGCCGGTGGATTTCATCTCCGGTCCGAGTACCGAATCGACCCCCGGGAATTTCACGAAGGGGAATACCGCTTCCTTGACGAAATAATGCTTGGGAATGATCTCTACCGTCGCATCCTGCTCCTGCAGGGTCTGGCCTGCCATGCAGCGAGCCGCAATCTTGGCCAGGGGACGGCCGGTGGCCTTGGACACGAAAGGAACCGTGCGGGATGCTCTGGGATTCACTTCCAGAATGTAGATGTCTTCTCCCTTGATAGCGAACTGGGTGTTCATCAGGCCAACCACGCCCAGCTCCCGGGCCATGTCCCGGATATGATGGCGCATGCGGTCCTGCACTTCCTGACTGAGCGTATAGGGCGGCAGGGAACAGGCAGAATCGCCGGAGTGCACACCCGCTTCCTCGATGTGTTCCATGATGCCGCCGATGAGGACATCGTGGCCGTCACAGATCGCATCCACGTCCACCTCGATGGCATCGTTGAGGAAACGGTCCAGCAGCACAGGTGAATCGTTGGAAACACTGACGGCTTCGCGCATATAGCGGGTCAGATCCTCTTCGTTGTAAACGATTTCCATGGCCCGGCCGCCCAGCACGTAGGAAGGCCGCACCACCAGGGGATAACCGACTTCTTCCGCCAGTTTGACCGCTGTCTTCGGGTCTGTCGCCGTACGGTTGGGCGGCTGCAGGATACCCAGTTTCTCGATCATTTTCTGGAAACGTTCCCGGTCTTCCGCCGCATCGATGGAATCCGGACTGGTGCCGATGATGGGTGCGCCCGCTTTCTCCAGGTCCCGCGCCAGCTTGAGCGGCGTCTGGCCGCCGTACTGGACGATGACCCCGGCGGGGTTTTCCTTGTGGATGATCTCCAGCACGTCTTCCAGGGTCAGGGGCTCGAAGTAGAGGCGGTCGGAGGTGTCATAGTCCGTGGACACGGTTTCCGGATTGCAGTTGACCATGATGGTTTCATAACCATCCTCACGCATGGCAAAGGCCGCATGCACGCAGCAGTAGTCGAACTCGATGCCCTGGCCGATGCGGTTGGGGCCACCACCCAATACCATGATCTTCTTCTTGTCAGTGGGCCGCGCCTCGCACTCTTCCTCATAGGTTGAATACATGTAAGCCGTGCTGGACGCAAATTCTGCGGCACAGGTATCCACACGTTTGTAGACAGGACGAATATCCAGGCGGTAGCGCAGCTTGCGGATCTTCTTCTCCTTGACACCCAGCAGGTCCGCGATACGCCTGTCTGAAAAGCCCTTGCGCTTGAGGGCCAGCATACGCCGCTTGCCCAGGGCGTCGATACCCTCCCCGGCGATCCGTGACTCTTCCTCCACCAGGTCCTGGATCTGTACCAGGAACCAGCGGTCGATCCTGGTCGCTTCAAACACATCTTCCATGCTCATGCCCAGGCGGAAGGCATCCGCTACATACCAGAGACGGTCAGCGCGCGGCTGGCGGATTTCCGCCAGCAGGGTGGAACGGGCATCTTCCGCTTCCAGATCCGTTATGGAATCCAGGCCGGACATGCCGGTCTCCAGTCCACGCAATGCTTTTTGCAGGGAATCCTGGAGTGTACGGCCGATGGCCATAACCTCGCCCACGGATTTCATCTGGGTGGTGAGGCGGTCGTCCGCCTGGGGGAATTTCTCGAAGGCAAAACGGGGAATCTTCGTGACCACGTAGTCGATGCTGGGCTCAAAGGACGCCGGGGTCACACCGCCGGTGATCTCGTTGCGCAGTTCGTCCAGTGTATAACCCACGGCCAGCTTGGCCGCCACCTTGGCAATGGGGAAGCCGGTGGCTTTGGAAGCCAGGGCCGAGGAGCGGGATACGCGGGGATTCATCTCGATGATGATCATGCGCCCGTTGTCGGGATTGATGGCGAACTGCACGTTGGAGCCGCCGGTGTCCACGCCGATCTCGCGCAGCACCGCCAGGGAGGCGTCGCGCATAATCTGGTATTCCTTGTCCGTCAGGGTCTGGGCCGGCGCCACGGTGATGGAATCACCGGTGTGCACCCCCATGGGATCCAGGTTCTCGATGGAGCAGATGATGATGCAGTTGTCCTTGTGGTCCCGCACCACTTCCATCTCGTATTCTTTCCAGCCGAGGATAGACTCCTCGATGAGCAGTTCATTGGTGGGAGACAGATCCAGGCCGCGCTCGCAGATCTCGACGAATTCTTCCTTGTTGTAGGCGATGCCGCCACCGGAACCGCCCATGGTGAAGGAAGGCCGGATAATGGTGGGAAAACCCACCTGCACCTGCACCTGCAGGGCCTCTTCCATGGAATGTGCCACGGCGGATTTGGGCATGTCCAGGCCGATCTTGCGCATTGCCTTGCGGAACAGGTCGCGGTCCTCCGCCTTGTCGATGGCCTCGCGGGAGGCGCCTATCATCTCCACGCCGTATTTTTCCAGAACGCCTTCACGCACCAGATCCAGGGCGCAGTTGAGCGCCGTCTGCCCGCCCATGGTGGGCAGCAGGGCATCGGGACGCTCTTTTTCGATGATCAGAGCCACGGTCTGCCAGGTGATGGGTTCGATATACACCGCATCCGCCGACTCGGGGTCAGTCATGATGGTCGCGGGATTGGAGTTGACCAGCACCACCCGGTAACCCTCTTCGCGCAATGCCTTGCAGGCCTGGGCACCGGAGTAATCGAACTCGCAGGCCTGGCCGATGACGATGGGGCCGGCGCCAATGATGAGAATCGTTTTCAGGTCAGTTCTTTTAGGCATCTTATTCTTCAGTCTGCGCGATTGTTATTTGCTGGAATTGGCTTGCATGAGTTGGATGAAGTGATCAAAAACCGGCGCCACATCGTGGGGACCGGGACTGGCTTCAGGGTGTCCCTGAAACCCGAAAGCCGGTTTGTCGGTGCGGTGAATACCCTGCAGCGAGCCGTCGAACAGGGACTTGTGAGTGGCCTGCAGGTTATCCGGCAGGCTCTCCTCATCCACGGCGAAACCGTGATTCTGGCTTGAGATCATCACAGTACCGGCTTCCAGATCCTGCACCGGATGGTTGGCTCCGTGATGGCCGAACTTCATCTTTACCGTGCGGGCGCCACTGGCCAGCCCCAGGAGCTGATGCCCCAGGCAGATGCCGAAAGTCGGAATGTTCTGCGCCAGGACTTCCTGTATGGCGCTGATGGCGTAATCACAGGGCTCAGGATCACCCGGACCGTTGGACAGGAACACGCCATCGGGATTCATGGCCAGCACATCGCTGGCGGGTGTCTGGGCGGGCACCACGGTAATGCGACAGCCACGGTCACGCAGCATGCGTAAAATATTGGTCTTGATGCCGTAGTCATAGGCGACTACGTGCAGGTCTTCAGCGCTGTCTTCTCTGGCCACATGTCCTTCGTGCAGATCCCAGGTGGCCTCCTTCCATGTATAGGCCTTGTCTGTGGTCACTTCCTTCGCCAGATCCATGCCTTTGAGTCCGGGGAAGACCTCTGCCGCAGCGCGGGCGACGGTTTCATCCAGATGGGACCCTGCCTGTATGCAGCCGGCCTGTGCGCCCTGTTCACGCAGTATGCGCGTCAGTTTGCGCGTATCGATATCGGCGATGGCGATCACACCGTTTTCCCTGAGATAGTCCTGCAGGGATTGCTCACAGCGCCAGTTGCTCGCCAGCAGCGGCAGATCACGCACCACAAGACCTGCAGCATGAACTGAAGAAGATTCTGTATCCTCTTGATTAACCCCGGCATTCCCTATATGCGGATAGGTCAGAGTAACGATTTGCCGCAAATAGGACGGATCCGTCAGGATCTCCTGATAGCCGGTCATGGCAGTATTGAAAACCACCTCTCCGACCGTCTGTCCTTCTGCGCCAATGGAACGGCCGTGAAACACCGTGCCGTCTTCCAGTACCAAAATAGCTGAGTTAGTCATTTACGCGCACACAAAAGGGACTGACCCTGCTGGGAGCCGTCCGATACAAACCAAAGAAACGAGAGTTGGGGTCAGACCCCTGTTGAGACGGAAATTTTACGGGAGATATGGGGTACTGTCCATGGAAATCGTCGGGGACCCGGGGACTGCTTTTGGCCGGAAAGCATTTCATCCTGCC
>NZ_JBHNMF010000248.1:0-4859 GCF_048562965.1 Thiolapillus sp.
CTTTCGCGTCCATAGCTGCCTCCAGAAGTTTGTGTTGATTTCTCTTCTGAGAGGCCGCACCTTGCTATGTCAACTATTTTTTGAGATTTTTAGTGGTTTTTCTCCTCTGAAACTCTAAACTCTAGTTACTGGATTCTGTTGAGAGAAAACCTTGGGTTTGGCTCGGAGTATGGCGTACAAAGGGATTCATCCGGTGGTAAGGAAAGTGAAGAAATCCTATAAAGCGGGAGTATCCCTGAGTAAGCAGGCCATGCGTGAATTGGAAAAACGATTTGACAGAAAACCTGATCTGGAATCATGGTTTGTCACAATCAATCCAATTACAAAATTGGGGTAATCTATTTTTTCCGAGGCCCTTATGTGGAACAGGAGGCTGTGTATGTCTGATGTTGAGAAAGGTCAGTCACTGCTTTCCGCACTGGAAAATTTACGGGACAAGGTGAGCTTAGATGGAGGCTGATGCCGGACAAGTGTTGATCTACCAGTCCGAATCGGGGCAGACCCGGCTGGAGGTGCGGCTGGTGGAGGAAACCGTCTGGCTGACCCAGGCACAAATGGCGGAATTGTTTCAGACTTCGGCGGACAATATCAGTCTGCACCTGAAAAACATCTTTGAAGACAAAGAGTTGGAAGAGGTGGCAACTACCGAGGATTTCTCGGTAGTTCGTCTGGAGGGGGGAAGACAGGTACGCCGCAATCTGAAGCACTACAACCTGGACGCCATTATTTCAGTAGGATATCGGGTGAAATCCCAAACCGCCACCCGTTTTCGCCAGTGGGCAACCCGGCAGTTGAAGGAGTATATCGTCAAGGGCTTTGTCATGGACGACGAGCGCCTGAAGAACCCGGACCAGGCCTTCGATTACTTCGATGAGCTGTTGCGGCGCATCCAGGATATCCGTACATCGGAAAAGCGCTTCTACCGCAAGATTACCGATATTTACGCCACCAGCGTGGACTATGACCCCACGCTGGATATCAGTATCAATTTCTTCAAGACGGTGCAGAACAAGATGCACTGGGCTATTACCGGTCACACCGCCGCCGAGTTGATTCGTGAGCGTGCCGACAGCGACAAGCCCAATATGGGCCTGAGCAGTTGGCGTGGCGACAAGGTGCGAAAACGCGATGTGGTGGTGGCCAAGAATTACCTGAACGAGGAAGAACTGCTGGCGTTGAATAATTTGGTGGAACAGTACTTGGTGTTTGCCGAAGGCCAGGCGATGCGCCGGATTCCGATGCACATGCGTGACTGGGTGCAGAAACTCGATGGCTTTTTGAGCCTGAACGACTGCAACATTCTGGATCATGCGGGCAAGGTGTCGCATGAGATGGCGAAAGAACTCGCCGAGAAGGAATACGACCGGTTTCACCAGCAGCGTTTGAAAGATGAAGCTCTGCAGGCAGAGCGGGAAGACATTGCTGCACTGGAAAAGCTGGAGGAACAACTGGCTTCCAGTCCACATAAGCCTCCCGGGAAGCAGGAGAAGTAAACGTGAGCGTGTTGAAATTCAAATTCGACGGCAATCTCGACTACCAGCAACGCGCCATTGAATCTGTTGTGGGTTTGTTCGAGGGGCAGCCATTGGCCAACGAGACTTACTCGGTATCTATCGGCACCCAGGAAGGCGGTAGCCAGCTGGCCTTGGGAGATGGTGAGTTTTCCAACATCGCGGCAGTGGCCAATCAACTGGTGCTGACCGATGAACTGCTACTGGAGAACCTGCACAAAATACAGGAAGACAACAATCGCTGCCAGCCATGGAGAGCGAAGCGAAGGCTGGTAGACCCCAGTAGCCGCGAGGCCGCACTGTTTTCCCGGCGTGCCTTGCGCCAGAGGGAAAACAAAGTAGGCCTCCGAACGCGGCGTCCAGTCATATGGGAGTCAAGTACGGAGCAGCAACGAGCTTGCGAAGTTGTTGCGTAGTGCTTGGTGACCAGGACGGCTGGGGCACAAATAGGTTGTCAAAGGCTGAGTCGATTTTGGGGACTGGGATGTCCCAAAATCTATCACGAGGCCGAAGACACGCTTGATCCCCTTGCAGCCGGAACTGGCTGGCCATCATTTCTCGGTGGAAATGGAGACCGGCACAGGCAAGACCTACGTCTATTTGCGCACGTTGTTCGAGCTGAACAAGCGCTACGGCTTCACCAAGTTCATCGTGGTGGTGCCGAGTATTGCCATACGTGAAGGGGTACAGAAGAGCCTTGAAGTCATGCGCGAGCATTTCAAGGAACTCTATGACCAGGTGCCTTACGACAGCTTTGTGTATGATCCGAAACAGCTGGGCCAGGTGCGCCAGTTTGCCACCTCGAACAAAATTCAGCTGATGGTGATCAATATCCAGGCCTTTGACAAAGCCCGGGCGATCCTGAACCAGGAAAATGATCGCCTCTCCGGCGTGCGGCCCATCGATTTCATCCGCGCTACCTGTCCGATCATGATCATCGACGAACCACAGTCGGTAGAGGGTGACACCCGCAAGATGCAAACCAAGCGTTCACAGGCGTTGGAAAGCCTCAATCCCCTCTGCACGTTGCGCTATTCCGCCACCCACAAGAATCCTTACAACCTGCTGTATGTGCTGAATCCGATCGATGCCTACGATTTGCGCCTGGTCAAGCGTATCGAGGTGGCCAGCCTGGTGGGAGAAGATGGCTTCAACAGCACCTTCGTCGGCCTGAAAAGCGTTGATAACAGCAAGGGAATCAAAGCCAGACTGCAGATCAACATCAATGAACCGGCAGGGCCAAAGAAGAAGATACTCACTTTCAAACAGGGTGATGACCTGTACCTGAAATCCAAAGAGCGCCTGGAGTACCAGCATGGCTGGCTGGTGGCCAATATCTCCTGCGAGCCAGGCCTGGAAACGGCGCAATCAGCTTGGGCAAGATTGGTCAGTGGTTTGAAGAGGCCTACAATGAACTGATGCAAAAACCCCTTTACAAAGGGCTGCTCAGTTTTCCGGTAGAACAGGTTCACAACGGCTATTTTTCCCAGGATAAAGGGATTGCCAAGGATACCTCTGGCAAGACCAAAGCCGATGAAGATACCTATGCCCTGATCATGCGGGATAAAGAGCGTCTGCTGTCTGCGGATGAGCCGCTGAGGTTTATTTTCTCACACTCAGCGCTACGTGAAGGTTGGGACAATCCCAATGTCTTCCAGATTTGCACTCTCAACGAGACACGTTCACAGGACCGCAAGCGTCAGGAGATCGGCCGTGGTCTGCGCCTTCCGGTGGATGAGTACGGAGAGCGGGTATTCGATCCGACCGTCAACCGGCTGACCGTCGTCGCCAACGAGTCGTATGATGATTTTGCCCGCCAGTTACAGAGCGAGTATGAGGAAGACTACGGCATTGGGTTTGGCAGAGTCGATATCACCGCTTTTGCCAAACTGGCAAATCCACAAGCCAAGCAATACACCCCCCTGGGCAAGGACGTTTCCAAGACGTTGTATGAGTCGTTGGTGAACAATGGCTACCTGGACGGCGAGGGCAGGGTACAGGACAAATTCGACCCGAAGAATCCCCATTTCGTACTGGCATTGCCCGATGAGTGGGCACACATGCGCTCCCAGATTGTCGATGAGTTGAACAAGTACGTCTTCAAGAACCGTGTGGTGAACTCCCGTGATCGCAGGAACCTGGAGCTGCGCAAGAACGTCACCCTCGATCCGACCTTCAGGGCGCTTTGGAAGAAGATCAGCCAGAAGACCCGCTACCGGGTAACTTTCGATACTGACGAACTGGTGAAAAAAACGGCGAAAGCTATCGTGGAGATGCCCAAAATCCACAAACCACGGATCACAACAGCCGTCTACCGCCAGAATATGTCCAAAGCAGGTATTGAGGGCGAACAAATCTCAGGTGGTGTCAGGGATGTAGCCCAGCCACCCGTGCTGCCTGATATTCTGGCCTACTTGCAGAACAGTACCGAACTGACCCGTCACACACTGGTACGGATACTCAAAGAACCTGGTCGCTTGGGTGACTTCCTGCTCAATCCACAGGTCTTCATCAACCAGGTAACCGATATTATCCAGCGGGAGTTACACCGGGTGACGGTCAACGGTATCGAGTACGAAAAAATTGGTGGTGTGGTCTATGAAATGCACCGCATGGAGGAAGAGTCCGAGCGGGGGATTACCCATTACCTGAATAACCTCTACGAAGTGCAAAACGGTGACAAGACGCTGTTCAACTACGTCGAATTTGATTCCGATGTCGAGAAAGAATTCGCCATGGCCTGCGATCTTGATGACCGAGTCAAGTTCTACTGCAAACTCCCTCCCCAATTCAAAGTTGATACCCCCGTTGGTCCCTACAATCCCGACTGGGCCCTCGTTACAGAGAACGAGGAAAAGCTCTACCTCATCCGCGAGACCAAGAGCACCAGAAACCTCGCCGAACTTCGTGACAAGGAGAAAGACAAGATAGCGTGTGGTAAGAAGCACTTTGAGGCGATTGGGGTGGACTATGACGTGGTGACCACGTTGGAAGAGGCGTTATCAGGGTAACCGGTCAAACCATACCGTTCTTCTCTCGGTGAATCTTGTGCCATAACCTGTCTCCACATTCACTGACGGGAGCACGATATGAGCAGGCGACGTAACAAGACTGAGTGGCAACGACTGATTGATGAGCAGACAACGAGCGGGCTGAGTCAGAAGGCATTCTGCCAACAGGTGGGGATTCCGCTCGCCACTTTCGGCTATTGGAAGCGCAAGCTTCAAGCGTAAGCGCCAAACAATCAGCCCTATTGCATTTTTTTGACGGGCGTGTTCCAGGGTAGCAGGGCTTCAATGTCCTCAACCGTCCTGGCATTGCCGATGTGCTGCAGCACATGGTGGAGGT
>NZ_JBHNMF010000249.1:0-4830 GCF_048562965.1 Thiolapillus sp.
TGCGCCGCAGTTGGTGGTAGGTCGACGGCAGAAACAGAAGGAGATGTATATGATCGAAATGCCGGCGGGTGGCCACCTATGGGGCCGGCGCAGCAGAATATTTGTTAAGTCGTGCCGTCAGCAGACCGGACGGGACAGGAGATTTGAGAAACCATGACGTAACATAAATCCAACGCATAAAAAAACCTGCTGGGGACAACCAGCAGGTCTTTCGATTTGCTCGTCGGGAAAGACGATTCACATCAATACTCAAACTGAGACATGAGCATAATTGATGTGAACCGACGGGTCAAGGGTTTTTGCGCCCAAAAAACGGAGACCACTATGACTGTCGAAAACATCGATTTACTGGACTGGCTCATTGATGCCGGACAGAACCTTTCTGGCAGCGCCCTGCAGCTGCTGCTCGTTTACACCCGGGAGTGCCTAGTAACAGGCGGTGACTCGGTGCTCACGCTGGAGGAGGCGGCAAAACGGGCGAATATCAGTACATCATCCGCCCAGAAACAAACTCGGGTATTGGCGGAAAACGGGATGGTACGGCGCATCCGATTCGGCCGAAATACCCATATTCGTGTCCTGGGGATACCCGGGCTGGTATTGCAGGGACAAGAGTACCTCCCTCTACCTCCGCCGGCAGCAAATACACCGGATACTGCCGAATCACAACCGCCCCCCCCGGCTATTGCGGAACAAATCGAAGCGGCTCGGGCGGAACGGGATCGGATTGAACGAGAGTGGACACGTGGGCAGCATGATCCCGTGACAACAATGGATCTGGCGAACCGGTTCTCACAGTTATCGACACTGATTGAACGCCTGGAAGCCCAGGTGCCCTGCCCTCCACCTGATCCTACCCCATCACGGCCCAGGACGGAATCTCCCTCTCACCAACAGCATGCCCCGGCAACATTGTCCGGCAACAATGAACCACGCAAGATCCCGCAGCATCTTCAGGCCCGCATCCGTGCAACCATTCGGCGCTGCCCCGGCATCAGCTCGCCGTCACAGTTGTTCGATGAAATTCGGCATCAGGTTGAAAATGGCGTCTTTCAGCATCTGGAAATTCTGCACGCAGTCAATATCTGCCTCAAATTGATACGGGAAAACCGCTGGACAACCCCCTGGGATTACGCGCAAAAACAGGTGGCATAACGCCGAATAGACACAAAAAACGGTGGCTGTTTTGCGGCAAACCGGCAGAAAACGGTGCCTATCACCATACATGTTATTGTTTTTGTTGTTTTTAGAATAAACAATAAAACTACATCGTCGCAATTAAGCGCCATATCGTTGAAATAATCGGCACGCCGATATATTGCGCTTAACGCGCCATGGTGCTAATGTAGCCAAACATTCCAACAATACAGGGAACCCCAATTCACGGTTTTGGAGGCTCAGGATTCCTCGGAGGCAAAATGAGTTCAGTTTCAGCGCAAAACATGATCAACACGGCACAGTTGTTCGAACAGATGACAGAGAGTGGGTATGCCATCTCAGAACAATTACTGCAAACGGCCGCCGCACCATTCTCAGAAAAAACGCTGCCGCTTTGGGGGATTGAACACGCGGCCAAACTGGCCAGAACCAGCAGCGCCACGATTCGCCGACTCGAAGCAGCCGGCAAACTCCCTCCCCCGGCACGAAATGAATTGAACCGGCGCGTTTATGACCTCGAGGCGGTCAATCGTATTCGGGCACAGGTCGGAACCCTGTTCCAGCGTCCAATTGGCTCACGGCCGATACGCGTGATCAGCGCGAATCTCAAAGGGGGCACGGGCAAAACAACCACGGCCGTTCACCTAGCGCAATACCTGGCGCTGCGCGGCCTACGCGTTCTTCTGGTGGATACCGATCCGCAGGGATCGACAACCAACAGTTTTGGGCTGTTACCCGATATTCATGTATCCGAAACGGAAACACTGGCACCCGCCCTGATTGAAAGCAACCTCGAACACGCCCTCGAATTAGCCAGAAAGGCCATCCGCAAAACCTATTGGCATCAGCTGGACTTGATTGCCTCTCAGCTCAACATGGTGTCCGTGGATGGAGAACTGACATTGAAAAGCGGCGCGGATAAAATCCATCGGCTACGGGATCTTCTCGACGAACTGGAGGCGAATTACGATGTGGTGGTTGTGGATGTGCCGCCGGCCCTGGGGCTGTTGAGTATCAATGCCATAGTGGCTGCGGATTATCTCCTGGTACCGATGGTACCCAATATGCCGGATATCGCCTCCTCCATCCAGTATTTCTCCATCCTGTCCACCATCGCCGATCACATGAGCCTGGCCGGCATGAACATCCTGATTACCCGTTACGAAACGGGTCCACATACCGATGCGGCTGCCTCCCTGATCAAGGCCATTTATGGGGTGAACGTGCTGAACAACGTCATGTTGTCCACGCGGGAGCTGAGTAAAAGCGCGCATGACCTGCGCTCCATCTATGAAATTGACAAACCCCACGGTTCCCGGGAAACCTATTTACGGGCGTTAAATTCCATGAATGCGGTAAACGACGAAATATTTTGCAAAATACAGCAGATATGGGATCAACAAGCGCTACTGGCGTCAGAAAGCCCCGCCGAGGTGAATCATGGCTAAACGGATATCCGCACTAAGCAAAATTCTAGGGGAGGTGGAAAAAAAAGCGCCCGTTCCCCCGGCGGAGGAATTTGCCGGCAATGAGGCAAATGGTAACCCGGAAACCCACGATCTCCTGAAGTTGCGGACAGACGATATACGAGTATCGGCAACCTACAATCGAGAACCTGTCGCGTTAGAGGACGACCGCTTTGAGGTGCTGAAACACTCAATCGCTACCCACGGCCAGGATGAGCCGGTAAGAGTTCGGTATGTCGACGGTGCCTACGAACTTATAGCTGGGCACCGGCGGCTGGAAGCCTGCCGACAGCTGGGTAACCGCGTGGTAGCACTATTGACCGATGTGACCGATGAGCGTGACGCAGAACTATTGAAATGGCGGGAAAATGCCGAACGCGAGGATCTGTCTGCATACGAGAAATGGCGGTTGTTTCAGTCCTGGCTGGACACCGGGTTGTTTGCCAGCCAGGCCGCCATTGCCGACGCGATTGGGCTGACAAAGGCCCGGCTGTCGCAGATATTTGCCATCGCCGATTTGCCGGATACCGTAGTCAACGCACTGCAGGACCGCCGGAATATCCAGGTTAAGGATGCGCTAAAATATCGACGCCTGAGAAAAAAATATGAGGACTTTGATGCTGTCATCGAAGCTCGCGCACGACACCTGGACAACAGGGACGACCGTCAACGACTGGACTATTTGTTGGCAGAACCGCGCAAAGTGGAAAATGCGCTCACGGAGATTGAAATTGACACCGGTGACGGGAAACCCTGCGCCAGGCTCATACGGTCGCCAGAACGGCCACCACGAGTACGGTTTACAACCATGCTGTCTGAGGAACAGGAGCAACAGCTAATTGGGATGCTCAGAAGCCTGTTCGACAATAATTAACGCTCATCAATATAAGCATACACTTATATAAGCCATAAGTAATTGAAAGTAAACAAAAAAGCCTGAAGAGTTAAGCGGCTTAACTCGGGTTAACAGGAAACAAGACCATGAACACATAAATTCAGCAAAAAAAAACCACCGGTGGCCGCCGGCGGTTTTTTAATGGAGTCTGCTGCTTTACGACTGTTGCCTTGCATAAAAACAGCGTAACCCCTCTCTCAGTTATCGATACTATATGCAGCAGATCCATTGGTCAAGTATTTTTCGACAAACAATGGAGGTCTGCCATGTCCTTTCAAACACGCTGTGCCTCAGTGGCACGTCCGCCCCGTCAGCGCATCGAACAATCGCTGAAAGAGAATCATTATTTGATTGTCCCGATGCCGCTGTTAAATGCCCTTAACCGGGAGAAACTATCACCCGTAGCCAAAGATCTGTACTTGCGCTACCTGCAAGACGCGATGTGTCGCTCGCAGCCGGACGCCCCGCGATTCGACAGCCTTATTTCAACCGACCTGGCAGCCAGGTTACTTGGTGTGACCCCTTCTGCCATTCGGAAGGCCAACCGCGTGCTCGAATCCGCTGGTTTGATTAAGCGTCTTCAGCGATCTGATAAGAACGGGCGTACCCTGCCCTCGGCAACCCAGGTGCATTTGCCCGCGGCCTTCGAAGAGGAATGCGAAAACGCCTCAATACGACAGCCAAGTTCCACGAAACGGGCTGATACAGAGCCCCAAACTGAACAGTCATCGCCCCTTGTCGAACCCTCCCCTGCCCCCACGGAACACAGGCCGTTGATGAATGCGGCAGCCAAGGAACTGAAGAAAGACATTCAAACTACCGAGCGGTACATACAGAAATGCAAAAAACAGCTGAAAGAAGCTGTCCTACAAAAAGACCGCGATCAGCAAATGAAATGGTTAAGTCGGCTTAACCAGGCGGAATCATCATTGTTGGCCTTGCGTTTGGTGTCAGATGACGGATCGAAATACGTACGGTCACCACCCCATTCCGCATCCTCACCCCGTACCGCATCCTCTTGTTCCCCTCCCACGGGGCAGACACGCCACCCTTCAAGGCGCCTGGGTAAGTCACAGCTGGCGCGATTATGGGAACGCCTGCGTACCCTCCGCGGCCTGTCAAATCCACGGGAAACCTATCAGGAAGTGGTCTTCCAAGTCACACAGGGGGTATATGCAGACATGGCCATCACCAAGGCGGTGAATATCTGTCTCAAGCTCGTCCGGCTGAACAAATGGCGTCGACCGGCGGGGTATCAACCAATTGACGCAATGGGGTGATAGGGGTGGACGGTTGTTTCGGGGAGGGGGG
>NZ_JBHNMF010000250.1:0-4803 GCF_048562965.1 Thiolapillus sp.
CACATCGAAGCCGCCCTGCGCCAGGATGCCCGGAAACGCCGTCTGCCAGGTGAAGCTGTCCTGCAGCGCTGGTTCATCCAGCCCCAGGCTGTTGCCGGCCTTCAGATTGTCATCCAGGCTGGTGAGGGATTTGCCTTTTTCGGCGGTCTTGAGCCACAGGGAGAGCTTGCTGATCTCAATGGATTCGCGGTTGATGTCCACGCCGTAGAGGTTGTCGTTGAGAATGGTCTTGTTCAGATCCAGCACCGAATGCTGGCCGGTAAGTTCCGCCAGTTTGTCATTGACGCGCTGGTACTCGCCATGCAGCCAGTCGAAGGCGGCCACCAGAAACGCGCCGGAGCCACAAGCGGGATCAACGACTTTGATCTGCTGCAGGCGTTCCTGCCAGGCGTACCAGAAGCGCAGTTCGGTCTTGCTGCCCCGTTTCCACTGGATGCTGCCGTCCTTTTTGAATTGTCCGTACCCGGACAGCAATTGCTGGAACTGTTCTTCGATATGCGCCCCCAGGGTATGCTCGACAATGAAGGCGGTGATGTGGTCCGGGGTATAGACCACGCCCTGGCGCTTGCGTCGGCCGCTGACAGCTTGGGTCTTGGGCGGCGTGGGCAGTTCCCCCTCATCCATCCGGCTGCTGAGGGCTTCGAGGTCGGCGATGGACTGTTCAAAGATATGCCCCAGCACGGTGACGGAGATTTCCGAATCGAAATCATATTCCGCCAGTTCATTAACCGATTCGCAGACCGCATCAGAAACGACCAGAGCATCCAGCGCTTCATCCGGGGCAAACAGGCCGCCATTGTAAGCGGGAATCCCCAAGTGCTTGTTGCCCTGATCGATGGCCTTGAACAGCCCCTTGAAATTTTCATACACCGGACGGGGGTGGTACGGATCGGCATGCTCGAAGGCCTGCTTGATGCTGTTTTCAGGTATCAATCCCTTGTCTTCGGCAAAGGCGATGAACAGCAGGCGATCCAGCAGCTTCTGCGCGGGATTGATAAGTTCGAGGGGCGGCCGTTGCGGGTTGTCCTCGATGAGATGGGTCAGCAGCAGTTCTCTGAGGGCTTTGTAGTCCTGATAGAGCTGGTTGGTGATGTCCTTGTCCGCCTGCTGGCTTTGGTGCAGCAGGGCCAGGGTGTTGCCGGTAAGCAGGTTGTCCGCGTGCAGCAGCAGGATGAAGCGGGCGTATTCTTCGGCTTCGGTGAGCCGGGCCAGGTCAAAGCGCTCGTACACCAGGGACGTTTCGCTGACCGCATACAGGCGCAGTTCCACATAGTTGCTCACCAGCACCCACTGCGCCCCCTTGATGTCGCGGGCATAGTCCCAGGCCTGCTGTACGGGAGTCTTGTGCCGGCCGGGCATGATGGCGTCCAGATCGCGGGTTCTGGCGCCCTTCAGCTCCAGGGGCGCAATGACGCGATCCTGTTGTTTGTCCTGGGAGAAATGCCCCAGGGCCAGATCCACCGCACCGCTGGCAATGCCGTATTCCCGGGCAATGGTCCAATTGTCTCCATGGCCGATGGTTTCATAGCCAAGAATGCCGACCATGATGTTTTGGGTAAAGGGTGCGTGTACCGCTACCTCATTCTGGCTTTCCAAGATACCGTTTTCGATACTATCCTTCCAGTTTGTTAACAAGGACAGATGCGCAGGCGGAATCTCTACAATGCTTCCACCCAGCGCCTTTTTTATGATTTTCGGTTGGAAGAGGCTCACTGAAATTCTTTTGTTTTAGGGATTATGCAATCGAAGACTATAGAAGTAATTTAATGTTGCACTTGACTTCTAAACACGAAATCTATCCACCAAGTCAAGTAAGAGGAGATTCAGAACACTGGTTATGCTACTTTCTCAGCTGGACCAGCTAATTCTACAGCGATACTCTCTCTGCCTCTAAGTCGAATATGTCCAACTTTCCCGCCAAGCACCATTCGATTTGAAACGGTACTCTTGAATAATTTATCTACTGAATGATTTCGACGTGTCTTTTTTCCTGATGCGGAGGTAGTTAGGTAAACGGACTCAGAGAACCCAACAATTCGACTGAGATCCATTTCTTTTGGTATTTTACTTCTACGATATGCGGTAAGGATTGAAATGGGTTGATCCAAGATCTGAGTTGCGACATCTTCGCAGTGACCAGTACTAGAACCATGGTGCGGCACCTTAAATATATTCGCTTTTCCCTGAGGCCTCCCCGTAGAATGAACAATCGCTGACCATCCTGATTCGACACTGCCTGATTCTTCTAAATCGGCGCCAAGGATAATATTCATTTCACCAAATCTGATCCACATGGCAACTGCATTTCGGTTTTCTGTCGGTGCTGGAACCACCCCCCGATAATCGGTAGAAAGTTTGTCTGTCATCGTACCAAATTCACATAAGGCATTGTTGAAATCCCTATTAGATGGAGATAAAGTCCAAACCTCAACGTCTTGGTTGGAGAACAAGCGCTTATCCGCCATAGCGGGTACTAAATCGATGGTAACCGAACTATTTGTCTTGCGCCTATGTAGGGTACCAACTACTGACGCCATTTCCTTAAGTCCGGACTTTCCTCGATCAATTACGAGAGTTGGATCATTCATAACATCTACTAGCGTAAGAAATTCTTTTTTTAACAATGCGGCAGAATAGATGATTTTTGCATTCATACACCTGCGGACTACTTCAGACAATCCTTGAATATGGTCATCATGCCAATGACTAATAACAATAAATTTGACAGCTCTTTCTGGGTTAACCCCTATTTTTTCTAAATAAGACAATGCAATCGGTATGCTATTTTCATCGACACATGAATCGATAATTATCCAAGAACCATGACCTATATGTATAACCACACATTCACCCACGCCTGGCCCAAACAAAGAAACCTCTAGTTCATCATGAGCTGGTAAATCGTACTGCATTATTTTTCGAAAATCCCTTCAAGATATTGCCCTCGCTTTTCTGCTTGATTTATTACTTCCTTGTCGATTACTGGCAATCTCCTAAACCTCAATAGAGATATTTTTTCCCTGCCTCTACCATAGTCAGCATATCTAATTGACCAATAAAAAATTGCTCCAGGCTTTGCTAATTCCCGTTCGGCAGGATCAAATTCCATTAGAGAAATAGTAACCTCTTCATCTGGATTTGTATCCTCGGTTTTATCTACTAATTTACACCGCACCTCTCCTGCATTGACAGATATCACATACCCCTCCCATCGCTGAAGTAATTCATATTTTCCTGCAAGCCTGTGAGCTCTATTTGATAAAACTGGAGATCGAAACTGCAGATCAGGAACTAACCATGATGAACTATCGGAAGGTTCACGATCAAAAGTCCCACTCGGGATAGATTCTCGATAAGGAGTTAATACGCTATTATTGGATGGCGGGTTTGAACCTGGAGTATCCAATTCAATCGCAGTATTACTCATTGCGCTGCTTCCATCAGTAGGCTATCAGACATTTCTCGTGCTTCTCCCTGTAGGCGCTCCCAATGCTCGCTTAATATAAGCGTTAAGCGTTCAGTTGAATCTAACTCAATATGATTATTAATATCGATGACTATTCCCCGATAAGCTTTCCCTACAACAGGAACCACCGTAACATTTATTTTTCCAGGTAATTCATCTCCTCGGTGTTCTGCTTGAACGCTAACCCTAGTCATTCCAACGTGACCTGATAAATATTTTTTCCATATTTGCTTCGGTACTAGCGTGTTACCAATATTATGCCATTCTTCGTCAGAATCGGCGTGATAAGTAATTATTGAATTGATGCCCGTAGCCTTTATAGGAGAGTGCTCAAGAAGCTTAAATACACCTATTGAAAGATCTCTTACCATTGGAAAAAATGCCTCATCTTTACAACGTAGTGTGAAGCGTTCCTGTCTTACGTCCACATGACACCACGGCAAATCAAACCGTGAAATGTCTGGATGAACCAGTTCGATATTGGTTGAATCCAGATCAGGTCGTGAAATCAGCTGATTTTTCTCGAACCATTCAGGCTGGAAAATAGTGGGGTTAAAGGAACCAACCACGACGACGCTTGCCTCATGCTCTTTAAAATCCATATTGGAATCCAATTAAACCGTTTGGGATTAGCAGTTAATGAAAAAACGAGGTAACTCTATCACATAAGCCCAATAAAACAGAAGAAATGATATGACCACACCCCACGCACCGTGGGTGTTTTGTAGTCCGCGCCGCGTCCGCTTGAGGTCTACTCGTATGATGGTTGATGTCGTCCTGAATAGATATTGATGTATTTCTGCAAAACTCTTTCAGATTGACCTCACGTTATTTTCAGCCCGCCTTCCGACCGATTCAACTCAACGTCAATTTATATTCACCGAATAGCGTGATGGACTTCACATTATTGCTATTTTTTTGAAGCTGTAGCGTTATGCAATGAAACGCATATTAACGCTATTTAACGCTTTGTTATGCTTTTCGTTAGCTTGCAAGTGACTGTTTTTTGTAGCAAATTTGACAATAACATTAATACAAACTGATGGCGGCAGGCATGACAGCAGAGAAACGAATTCGAGCACTGATCGAGGCAGCACGGAGCGGAAAAAAGCAGGCTCCCGTAAGCAGAACAATGCGCGTTTTCAATGTTCTTGATGACATTGAGGAGGCGCTGGGGCTAGGCATTTCACAGTCATTAATTGCGCAGCAGCTCGATATTGTTAATCAGCGTGCAAAACTGACCAGGAATTGGGGGGAAACAGCGTCGAATTTTGACCACCCCCTGAAGTCTGTCATCCTCCGGTTTTTTGCCGGAGTAACCTGGGATTGTTATGCAT
>NZ_JBHNMF010000251.1:0-4792 GCF_048562965.1 Thiolapillus sp.
GGTGACCAGGACGGCTGGGGCACAAATAGGTTGTCAAAGGCCGAGTCGATTTTGGGGACTGGGATGTCCCAAAATCTATCACGAGGCCGAAGACACGCTTGTGGAGACAGTCTGTTCGTGGCCAGAGACAATCGCCGCACCAGCAGTGAATACGCCTCATCTCTGATCGCCGGAGCGTTGGCATCCGGGTGTAATGTGGTGGATCTGGAAGTGGCTCCCATGCCTCTGTTGTCCTTCGCAGCACGTATGGCATCCAGCGTATCCGCCGTGATGATCACGGGTGGGCACAGTCCTGCTGAATTCAACGGCTTTAAGATTATTGTGGATGGCAAGCCGCTTGCACAGCCACAGCTGTTGGAAATACGTGAGCGTATCCTCAGCGGCAATTGCCGCCAGGGTGTGGGGAGTCTGTCCTCCAAAGACATGCGCAGTGAATATATTCATGCGGTCTCTGAGGATGTGCAACTCGTCGAGGGCATGAAAGTCGTGCTGGATTGTGGCAACGGAATTGCCGGCTCGCTGGTGGTACCGCTGCTGGAAGGGCTGGGTTGTGAAGTCATCGAACTCTTCTGCCAGCCCGAATCCGCTTATTCCAATCACCTGCCAGATCCTTCGAATGTCGAGAATCTTACTGTCCTGAGCAAAGAGGTAGTGGCCCATGAGGCGGATATCGGTGTTGCGCTGGATGCCGACGGCAACGCTCTGGCGATCGTGGATGAACAGGGCAAAGTGATCGCCGCGGATGAACTGATCATGAAGCTCGGCAGCGACATTATACGGCGTCATCCGGGAGCGGATGTCATCTATGATGTTGCCTGCAGCGCCAATTTGCCGGCAATGATTCTCGCCAGTGGCGGCCGTCCCATCATGTGGAAGACCGGTCATGCCGAACTGCAGCAGAAACTGATGGAAACCGGTGGCATGCTCGCCGGCGAGATGTCGGGACATATCTACATACAGGAGCGCTGGTTCGGTTTTGACGACGGCATGTATGCCGCAGCAAGACTGCTGGAGATACTGTCCCTGGAGTCCATGCCTGTTTCCGAGGCTTTTGCGGAATACCATTCCGCATTCGCCACGCCGCTGCTGCAGGTGGACACACCTCCCGGCCGGGCGCGTCAGATCGTGGCGGCCATGAAGCACCAGGGCGATTTCGGGGATGCGGATGTGGTCGAACTCGATGGCCTGCGCGTGGAATACGGCGATTCCTGGGGGCTGGCGCGCGCCTCCAACACCCAGCCATCACTGATTCTGCGTTTCGAAGCGAGCAACGAGGAAGCCCTGCTGCAGATTCAGGACAGATTCCGCACCCTGCTGACCCAGATTGCCCCGGAACTGCCCCTGCCATTCTGATGTTATAATCCGGCCCTTCTCCATCCGAGTTCAACCCAGAGAAGCAGACACTCATGAGCCTGACGCCAGATGCCGCCACCAATGTGGCTCGCGTGCTTTCCGAAGCATTGCCCTACATACGCCGTTTCCGCGACAAGACGGTGGTGATCAAGTACGGTGGCAATGCCATGGTGGATGCGGAGCTGAAACAGAGTTTTGCCCGCGACGTGGTGCTGATGAAGACGGTTGGCATCAATCCCGTGGTCGTGCATGGCGGTGGTCCGCAGATCGGCAATCTGCTCGAGCGCCTGGGCAAGGAAAGCCAGTTTGTCAGCGGTATGCGGGTAACCGATTCCGAAACCATGGATGTGGTTGAAATGGTCCTGGGCGGGCTGGTCAACAAGGAGATCGTCAACATGATCAACCGTCATGGCGGCTCTGCTGTAGGGCTGACAGGCAAGGACGGCGATCTGATCCGGGCACGTAAACTGACCATCGCCTCTACGGACGATACCGGTGGCACAAATTCCATCGATATCGGTCATGTGGGTGAAGTGGAGAGCATCGATGTCTCAGTGGTGGATATGCTGGTGCACGGCAACTTCATTCCCGTCATTGCGCCCATAGGCGTAGGTGAAGACGGTCATTCCTACAACATCAACGCAGACCTGGTGGCCGGCAAGGTGGCAGAAGTGCTGCGTGCCGAAAAACTGATCCTGCTCACCAATACCAAGGGGTTGCTGAGCAAGGAAGGTGATCTGCTCACCGGCTTGTCGACGGCGCGGGTGGATGAACTCATCGCCGACGGAACGATTCACGGCGGCATGCTTCCCAAGATACGCTGTGCACTGGAAGCGGTGCGTGGTGGCGTCGTTTCATCCCACATAATCGATGGCCGGGTGAAACACGCTGTGATGGTGGAGCTGTTTACCGACGAAGGCATCGGGACGCTGATCCGTTGAAGGATCGCAATCGCAAGCAGGATATCCTGGAAGCCCTGGCCAGGGAACTGGAGAGCAGGCCCGGCGCACGCATTACCACGGCCAAACTGGCAGAGGCTGTGGGTGTCTCCGAGGCTGCCCTGTACCGACATTTTCCCAGCAAGGCGCGCATGTTCGAGGGGCTGATCAGTTTCGCCGAGGACGGCATATTCACGCGTATCAACCAGATCCTCGAAGAAGACCGGGAAACCCGCCAGCGCAGTGCGCGCATTCTTTATCTGATGCTGGCATTCGCCGAACGCAACCCGGGTATCGTGCGCGTGTTGCTGGGTGATGCGCTCATGGGTGAGCATGAGCGGTTGCATGACCGCATCGAAGCTTTCTTCGGGCGACTTCAGACCCAGTTGCGGCAGGTGCTGCGCGAATCACAGATGCGTGAGGATATCCAGCTGGCAGTCACGCCGGAAGCCGCCGCGGAAATGCTGGTTGTCTATGTGGAAGGCCGCATGCGCCAGTTTCTGCGCACCCGCTTTCAGACCACGCCGCTTTCCAACTGGGAAGCGGAGTGGCGCATACTCGACGCCGGTATTTTCGGCTGATTTCCCGCGCTATTTCTTGCCCAGTACGCTGCTCCGGAATCCTTCCCGAATCTTGATTGCCTCTGGGCGTTTGCACCAGGTGTCGGTGGCCAGCTCCTTCTTGCACTGAATATCGAGGAAGATGATCTCCTGCTGATCCTTTTGCGGGCGCAGCCTGGACGCCGTAATACTCAGATCCTCATTGGTCTTCGGTGGCTGAGTGATGAAGATGGTGTCCGAATCCACATACACTCGTGTGGTGGCGTACTTCTTGGCGTAAGCCTTGGCCCTGGTCCACAGCTGGTCGCAGTGCGCCTTGTCTTTGCAGCGGATGACAGTCTTTACGATGGCATCATCCTTCTTTTGTTCTTTTTCGGCCTGCATTTCCGCACGGGTTGCAGCCTTGAGCTTGGACAGCTTGCGGAAACGCTGCAAATCACTGGCGTATTTGTTGCGGATGGTGTTCTTGTCTTTTTCCTGGCGCAGAATGGACTCGTAGCTGTCATTGATTTCCTGACGGGTATTGTCGATTCCCGTTTGCATCTGCTTGGGGATCTTCCTGCCCTTGCGCTCCAGATTGGCAGCTTTCCGCTTGTAGTTGGAAAGACGCTCCTTGAGACAGGTAATGTTGGTGTAGGTAATGCGGATCTGTGAATCGATGGTTGCCAGCTTGCCGTCCCGGGCAAGAATGATGTCATCCTCACTGCGGTAGGTATTCAGCAACACCCTGTCTCTGGCTTTCTGTTCATCGATCTGGCGCTGGGTTTCCTCGCGGAGTTTTCTCACCCGTTCTTCTTCGGCGATTTCTTCCGGGGTTTTGGCGCGACCTGTCTTGTTGATGACCAACCCGCGGCTATTCAGATTTTCATGGGGTTTCTTTACGGCTGCCGGCGGCAGTTTGTCGGAGTATTGCACGTTGCCGTCTTCATCTACCCATTTGTAGAGCTTGGCACTGACGGGCTGACTGATTGCAATCAGCAAAACGAGGAAAACATGGATACGCATAGACATACTGCCTTAAGATAAACGTTCGCTTAGGATAATCAATTTGAAAGGAAAATACACCTGAATGGACCAGTTGTTGCTGTTTTTTGTGTCCCTCATAGCAAACCTGTTTTCCGCCTTCTCAGGTGGTGGTGCAGGACTGCTGCAACTGCCGGTATTGATTTTTCTCGGACTGCCCTTCGGTGTGGCCCTGGCGACACACAAGGTGGCTTCCGTGGCGCTGGGGGTAGGCGCCACCATAAGACACATGCGGGAAAGTACGCTGGAACGCAGGTTCACGCTTTTCATGCTGATGACTGGTCTGCCCGGTGTGGTTGTCGGAGCCAGCGTCATTTTGCATGTGCCCGGTCGCGTGGCGGAGATCGCGCTGGGTTGCCTGACGCTGGGGCTGGGCCTGTATTCCGGCAGCAGGAAAAGCCTGGGACAGAACTACCTGCCCAGCCACCGGGACCGCTCGGGCATGGTGACCGGTGGGATCGTGCTGTTCTGCCTGGGGATACTCAACGGTTCCCTGACTTCCGGTACCGGGCTGTTCGTGACGCTGTGGCTGGTGCGCTGGTTCGGTCTGGACTATAAGCGGGCTGTCGCCTACACCCTAGTGCTGGTGGGCCTGTTCTGGAATGGTACAGGTGCCCTGACCCTGGGTATGCTGGGCAGCATCAAATGGGACTGGCTGCCGGCCCTGCTGGCCGGTTCGTTGCTGGGCGGATACGGTGGTGCGCACCTTGCCATCCGGCAGGGCAACCGCTGGATCAAGCGGGCTTTTGAAGTAATATCGATTCTGGTGGGCATAAAACTCATCATCGGCTGATCATCTGGTTGTAGAATACGGATGGTGCCGAAGGGCATGGTTTATCCAACCAGACCAGTGAAAACCTGGAGAACAAGAATGAATCTGCATGAATATCAAGCCAAGGCGCTGTTTACCGAATATGG
>NZ_JBHNMF010000252.1:0-4792 GCF_048562965.1 Thiolapillus sp.
GCGGCAACGCTATGATCCTTGCTATGTCAACTATTTTTTGAGATTTTTAGTGGTTTTTCTCCTCTGAAACTCTAAACTCTAGTATATTTGTTTATTCATATATAATGGGCGCATGTTTGAATCTCTCGGCAATCTGATCGCTTACCAGTGGCTGGGGCTGTCACCAGACAGTCATGTGGGTGCTGCGGTGCAGTTCTTCGTCATGGATGTGACCAAGATCTTCGTGCTGCTGGTGGTGGTGATCTATATCATGGGCCTGCTCCGGGCCCTGCTCTCGCCCGAAAAGGTACGCGAGTTCGTGCGTGGCAAACCGAAATGGCTGGCACGCACCCTGGCTATTCTGCTGGGAGCAGTCACGCCCTTCTGTTCCTGTTCGTCCGTGCCCTTGTTCATCGGTTTCGTGGAAGCCGGCATTCCCCTGGGCGTCACCTTCTCCTTCCTCATTGCCAGCCCCATGATCAATGAAGTTGCGGCGGTGATTCTGGTCGGTCTGCTGGGGTGGAAGCTGGCGGCGCTGTACATTCTGTCCGGCTTGGTGGTTGCCTACGTGGGCGGCATGATCATGGAACGCTTCAGGCCAGAACGATGGGTGGAAGAGTACGTGTGGAAGATCCACATGGGCGAGATGCAGCGGGCCGAGCCAGATGCCTCCCTGGCCGGGCGCCACCGTTATGCCTGGCATGAGGTGAAGGAAATCGTGGGAAGGATCTGGAAATGGGTGATTATCGGCATCGCCGTGGGTGCTCTTTTCCATGGCTTTGTACCCGAGACCTGGGTGAGCGAACACCTGGGCGGGAAAGACAACTGGTGGTCTGTTCCTGCCGCCGTACTGCTGGGCGTACCCCTGTACTCCAACGCCACGGGGGTCATTCCCATCGCCGAGGCCATGCTGGGAAAGGGCGTTGCCCTCGGCACGGTACTGGCCCTGATGATGAGTATTGCGGCCCTCTCCCTGCCCGAGATGCTGATCCTGCGCAAGGTCATCAAGTGGCCAGCCCTGGCCCTGTATGCCAGCGTGCTGGCAGTCGCCTTTACCCTGGTGGGCTGGGGCTTCAACCTGATTTCATGAGGAAACATCCATGACAGACAAACCTGAACTGCATTCATCCATCGTGGCCATGGTATCCCTGGCATCGGGCATCGCCTCCCGTCATCCCGACATGGGCCTGTGCCAGCTGGATAAACTGCGCCAGGCCGGCGTGCCCGAGCACCAGTTCGCCGCCGTGGTGGAGATCGCCCGGCATATCCGCGACGAGGCGGCACATAAGCTCGATGCCGCTTTCGACGAAAAAGCACGACTCGAAACAGCGCGGCCCGCTCCCAGGAAGGCAGGTGGTCTGCCCGAACTGAAAGTGGATACCGGCGAGGCCTGCTGCACGCCGACGCCCAGCGGGCAGTCGTGTTGCTGAGTTTTCGGACTGAAGTCCGACCTACAGTTCACTGTAGATCATCCAGTAGGTCAGGCTTCAGCCTGACAAGAAATTTTTGGACAGAAGTCACGATGTCGGGCTGAAGCCCGACCTACCTCGACATTTGGAGATGATCCATGAAGAACATCAAGATACTGGGCAGTGGCTGCGCCAACTGCCAGACGACCTATAAGCTCATCCAGGAAGTCGCTGCGGAGAAAGGCGTGGATGTGGAACTCGAAAAAATCGAGGACATCGGACAGATCATGAGTTACGGGGTCATGTCCACACCGGGCGTGGTCATCGATGACAAAGTCGTGCATGCCGGCGGTATTCCCGACCGCAAGAGCATCCAGGAGTGGCTTGCATAGGATGTTGTAGCGCTGCCTTTTATGACAGGGTGACTGCAATCACTCCCTGTCTGACGGCATGCTGGCTATGCCCAGCCATGGTTTCAGCAAGCACTCAATTGCCGTTGTTTCCAACAGCCTGTCGATGACAAGTTTTCCATCGACATAGACTTTGGGGTAATCCTGTCTCTCCATCTTCCAGTCGACCTTGACGTTGACACCCAACGCCCTGCCAGCGCAGCTCAGGCGTTTTTCCATACGCATGGCATCTTCGCCCCGACCGACGAGCTGGACCTCCAGAATAGGCAAACGAGGATCAGGTTCTGAGTTGCAAGCACTCATACCTTCTCATCCCTGTCGAACCCGTAAGCGAACATGGGCACGTAGATCAATGTGAGCAGCGTCCCGACAATCAGGCCGCCGACTGCCACATCGGCAAGGGGTGACAGCCTTTCCAGACCCACCGCCTGCTCCAGTGCAATGGGAATCATACCGGCAATGGTGCCGAAGGCCGTCATCATCACAGGACGGAAACGCACGCGCACGCTTTCCAGGGCGCTTTCAAAGGGCGGTTCATGCAAGCGGAAATCCTGGTAGAAATCCACCAGCAGCACGGCATTCTTGATGATGATGCCGAACAGCAGCAGGATACCGATTAGACTGGGCATACAACTGGGCTTGTCGAACAGCAGCATGCCCCAGGACGCGCCGACCATGGACAGCGGCAGCACCACGATCATGATCAGCCCAAGCTTGACTGACCGGTAGATGACGATGAGGGTCAGGGTCAGAATAATGACACCGGAGCCAATGGCCTTGATCATGCGCTGGAAGCTGTCATCCAGGGAAACGATATCGCCTTCCTGGCTGACGATGAAACCCGAGGTATCCACTTTGTTCACCGCAGCCCGGGCATCTGCGGTGATATGAGTGATGGGGCGCGTGGCCCGGTAACCGTTGACATCGATGCTGTAGAGCATCTGATCCCGCTCGATCTTGGCCTGGGTCAGGTTGTGACTGACTTTCGCCAGGGCGGTAAGAGGCAGCTCCTCGCCCTTGGGCGTCTGGATCAGCATGGATTATCCTCGCTAAAGCGTCCCTTGAGATACAGGCGGACATACTGGGTACTCATGGAAGACAGGTTGCCGCTCAAAGACAGAACCTGTCCGCGGATGGGAATCTGCTGGACAATGGCTCCGGGTGTCAGGCCGTAACTGAGGGCCTTGTTGGTATCGATATCCACCTTGATTTCACTGAAATCACTGCCCCAGCTTTGTGAGATGCTGGTCAGCCCCTTGATGGGGGTGAGCACCTTGGCAATTTTCTGCGCCACTTCCGGCAGGTTCTCGTAGTCACCGGACTTGATACGCACATCCAGTGGGGCCTTGATGGAACTGATAGCCGTTGCGCCAAAATCATACACATCGGCAGTCTTTATACCGGGCAGCTGATGCAGACGGTCACGGATTTCGTTTTCGATATCCCACAGGGTCTTCTGCCGTTCAAAACGGTTGACGCAGTTCACGGTGATGGTGGCTTCACTGGGCAAATTACCACTCCCCAGGGAAAGCACGCCGGCCTCGGATCCAAAAGCCACGGAACTCATCACCACTTCCGGCTGCTGATGCAGCCATTCCAAGAAAGGTTTGATCTTCTGTTCTGAATCCTCCACCCGGTCGTTGGCGCTGAATACCACGTGGGCCTTGATGATGCCGGTGTCCATGGGGGGCATGGTGTCCTTGCCGATGATGGGCATGATGTTTTTCAGGCTGACCACCAGTATGGCCAGCACGCCCAGGGTCAGCAGCAGCTTGCGCCACATGGAAAAACGCCCATGGGTGAATTTCAGGATGCCCAGATAAGGCGCAACCAGACGACCAAAACTGGCCTGATAGAGCTTTTCAAAAAGCTTCTCCACACGGGTCTTGCCCGTGCCGTTCCGGTAAAGATACACAGACAGCTTGGGAATAAAGGTAATGGACAGGAAATAGGACACCAGCAGGGCAATGATCAGGGTGGAGATCAGGGGGCGGAAGATGTGTTGCGGAAAGTCCCCGACGAACATCAGGGGAAACATGATCACGATGGTGGCGATAGTGCCGGCGAACACCGGAGACAGGACTTCCCTGGTGCCTTCCTCAATGGCGGTATCCAGATCCTCGTGCATCTCTCCCAGGTGGCGCTCGATGTTTTCCAGCACCACCACGGCATCGTCCACCAGCATTCCCAGGGCCAGGATGATGGCTGTGTACACGACAATATTCAGCTCACCCCCGGCCAGGTAGATGACCGCCATGGTGCCGAAGAACACCAGGGGAATGGACAGGCCCGCGGCAATGATCGCCCGGAAATTCCCCAGAAAGAACAGCAACACGATGAGGGTATAGATGATGGCATCCCGCAATGCTTCCAGCATATTGGTATTGGCGGTCTCGATAAGATCGCGCTGGGTGTCACTGATCTGGAAGTCGATACGCGGGTACTGGGCCTGGAGAATCTTCAGTTCCCTGCGCGCCGCCTTACTCACATCCAGCACACTGCCGCCGGGAGCACGTTGAATCGCCAGGGCAATGCCTGATCTGCCATTGCCCATGTAACCGCTGAAGCGTTTCTTGTAGCTCCAGGTCACGTCGGCAATATCCTGCAGGCGCACATTGGGCGCCACCACGAGATGTTTCAGCGCGCCCACATCAGCCTTGTCACCATAATAGGTCAGGGTGAAGAACCCTTCCCTGCCTTTGAGAAACCCCATGGGCATGTCTTTGTTTGTGGCGGTGATCACCTGGGCCACCTTGTTGAAATCCAGGCCGTACTTCTTGGCCTTGAGGGGGTCCAGGGCAATATTGATGGCGCTCTGATACCCGCCGAAGACCTCCACGTTGCCGATGGCCGGCTTGCTCAGCAGATACGGCTTCAAGCGTGTCTTCGGCCTCGTGATAGATTTTGGGACATCCCAGTCCCCAAAATCGACTCGGCCTTTGACAACCTATTTGTGCCCCAGCCGTCCTGGTCACCAAGCACTACGCAACAACT
>NZ_JBHNMF010000253.1:0-4787 GCF_048562965.1 Thiolapillus sp.
CTAACATTGGCGCTTGATGTTATTGACCACCTTTTAAAGGGTGTTTACATACTTCCCCTTCTGCTGTCAAGTTCCGATAGATCATAAACTTTCTTTCGCTGCCGGCCATGGAGAGCGAAGCGAAGGCTGGTAGACCCCAGCAGCCGCGAGGCCGCACTGTTTTCCCGGCTCGCCTTGCGCCGGAGGGAAAACAAAGTAGACCTCCGAACGCGGTGTCCAGTCATATGGGAGCCAAGTACCAGGAGCAGCAACGAGCTTGCGAAGTTGTTGCGCAGTGCTGGGTGACCAGGACGGCTGGGGCACCAATAGGTTGTCAAAGGCCGAGTCGATTTTGGGGACTGGGATGTCCCAAAATCTATCACGAGGCCGAAGACACGCTTGACTAACCTATTTTCGTTCCAATGCTATTTCTCTTAATTGCAATAACTCATCATCCAGCCTGGAAGATACGCTTGATAGAGGGTAACTACTCACCCCTAAGACGAGTACAAGCCTGCCTCATTCATCGCGACGGTCGGCAAATCGAACTGACCCGCCCTACCGCAAGCCCTTGAGGACCGGCTAACCCGGATCATGTTTTCTCTCCGATCGGGGATTTATGCTATCCTTCCGGTTATAATCCTCGTTGGAGAACAGCGCATGATGCGTTACATCCTTACCTTGGCCGCCTGCCTGTCGATGCTGGCCGGCATGGCCGGCGCCAGCCCAGACCCACTCAAGGATCCCAAGTACTGCGGTAGTTGCCACCAACGGATCTACAAGGAATGGGCCTCGTCCCGCATGGGGCAGGACCTGGAGAATCCCATCGTCTATCAGTTCTACACCGGTACCAACCCGGAGGGGAAGAAAGACGGCCTAGGCTTCCAGCCCTTCACCCATGGCGCCAAGGGCGACTGCGCCGACTGCCATGTCCCCGAATTGGTCCTCGATGAGCATGCCAAGGGGCGTGAGGTGGATCTCGGTCAGGTGATGCGCGAGAAGCTCGACCATGGCATTTCCTGCAACTTCTGTCACACCGTGGCCAAGGTCAATATCCGCCAAGACAAGGATGGGCGCTATCACACGCGTATTTTTGAAACAGTCGTGCGTGATACCAACGGTGCCAAGCACGGCCCCTTTGCCGATGCCCAGCCCCCCGCCCACCCCACGACGCAGGATGCCCTGATCCGCTCATCGGAACTATGTGCGACCTGCCATCTGAACCAGGAGAAGTTTCTCTCCATCTCCACCTATGACGACTGGAAAAAGGCCTATGCGGAGGGCAAAACTGACAAGACCTGCCAGGAGTGTCATATGCCGCTGAACGAAGAGCCGGTTCTGCTTGCCGATACGGTGACCGATCGCCCGCGCCGCAATGGCACCCGTGCCCACACATTCATCGGCGCCCATGATCAGGGGATGCTGCGCAAGGCACTTAGCTTGGAAGTAAAGCCGGTGGTCGAGGGTGGAAAACTGGTCGTCAACACCATGGTGGAGAACGTCGGCGCCGGACACAAAGTGCCGGGATCCGGCCCCATCCGCAATGTCATCCTGAAAATCGATGTGCTCGATGCCAATGGCAAGCCCCTGAAATACGTGGGGGACAAGCGCGGGCTTCTTCCCCCACTGGCTGGTTTCGGCAACCCGAAGACCAAGCAGCGTGACGCCAACGACTGGGCCGGCATGCCCGGCAAGATGTACGCCAAGGTCTACCGGTCGAAACCAATTCCGAAAATGGGTAACAAACCCATGGTCGGTGTCGGCGGTTTTGCCGCGGACGCGCTGGTGTTCGATACCGCCCTCAGGCCCCGCGAACCCAATCACGGCAAGTTCATATTCCAACTGCCCCCGACCGGCACCAAAGGCATTACCGTCAAGGCCCGTCTGGTCTATCGCGATGCCTTTAAGCCCCTGTCGGACCGCAAGCACTGGAAACTGGCGCAACGCGACATGGTCGCCAGGACAATCACCTTGGATTGATCCCACTTTTCTTCGCTTCGCTCTCCATGGCTGGCAGCGGAGGATATCTGCTGTTCCATTGGGTTACTTGATTACCCACCAATTTCAGCTATCTCGATTAATCAGTAATCGACGTAAAAACAATGGGTTGCACTGGTTGTTTCATCGTGTAGCTTCTTTACATTGCCAAATTTGGCCAAAATCAACCTTGGTTTGCATCATAGTAAGAATCCAGGTTTGCCTATGTCGGAGGGGTTGGACGCGACTAAATTGGGCTGCCTGGCGGCTGAAGATGGTGGGTAATCAAGTTGGGTTATGACTCCTGCGTGAAAGGTTTGAGGGCGTAGCAGCAGATGCTGCCCGATTCGTCGTAACGGATCTGGCAGCAGGCCTGCAGGGCCTGTTTCAGGCGGCGGCGCGCCCGTTGCACCCGCGACTTTGCGCCGGCCAGTGAGATGCCCTTGGCGCGGGCGTACTCTGCCTGTTTCATGCACTCCAGGTCACAAAGCTTGATCGCCTCTCGGTCGGCTGCATCGAGATCCTGCAGGGCGCGGGGCAGGCACTCGGCGAGAGAATCTACCGCCGCGATCTCGGCGACCGGCGCCGGGGGTTCCTCATGACTCGGCCTTTGACAACCTATTCGTGCCCCAGCCGTCCTGGTCACCAAGCACTACGCAACAACTTCGCAAGCTCGTTGCTGCTCCGTACTTGCCTCCCAATGACTGGACGCCGCGTTAGGATGCCTACTTTGCTTCCCCTCTGGCGCTATGCGCACGACGGGTAAGCAGTGCGGCCTCGCGGCTACTGGGGACTACCAGCCTTCGCTTCGCTCTCCATGGCTGGCAGCGTTTGCAACTATGCCAAACATAAGCTGACCAGCGCCAGAATTGAAGCGGGCAATATCGCAATCGGCATGATCAGAAAGCGTGCGAGGGGTATTCGGGATACGGGGTATTTCAAGCTCAAAATCCGCCAGACTTTATTGCCAGATGACCACTCAATATCTACGGTTCGACATGTTCTTCACTCACATAACCGGAGAAGAACCAAAATAAACAATAATTTCCCGACAAATACAGTCACTTAGGTAGTTCTATGAAATTACTTCCCCGAATATCTACGGATTGCCTACTAACAGATTGTCAAAGGCCGAGTCGATTTTGGGGACTGGGATGTCCCAAAATCTATCACGAGGTCGAAGACACACTTGGAAAGAAACTGGGTCAATGTTTCCATGGTGCCTCTCTATTGGCCAGGCAGATAGAGCTGGGCGCCTTCATCGAGTGTCAGGTTCCTCAAGTGCCCCGCCAGTCCATTACCATGCAGCACGATATGCGCATGCAGGTTGTAACCGGGAACCATGAACAGGCGCTTTTTGTTTTGGCGGCTATAGATCCCCACGATGGTGGCCCTTTGGGCCTTTGCATGGCCGACATGATTCTTGGGCCTGGTATCCAGGCTCCAGGTGGCTTCCTGGATATGACCCTCGATGCGGAAGGGCAATACAGCGTCGTCGCCGCAGCCGAGGTCTTCCTGCATCTCATCGAAGACGAAGGAGAGGTCATCGAAGCTCGATATTGCATCCAGCGACCCAGCCGCCTGCCACCTCGAGGGCGTCGCCAGTTGCAGCATGACGGCGCTCCCGTCGGGTGCCGGGTCGTGACGAACCTCGAAGCCACCGTCCTTCGCCGGCCGGACCATATGGACCTTTCCATGATCGATGGTGAGCTCATAGGCGCGCTGTTCGGCGGATCCATAGCCGATGGTGTTTCGGGAAAGCGCAACCTGCCTCCACCGGACCGTGGCGCTGTAGTCCCCCTGAACGATACGCTCCCGCTCGCCATGGGAGTCCACTGGGTTGATGCACTGTACCTGGGCCGTTGCCTTGGTGGCAAGCAGCCCAAGTATGATCGAGGCGAGGATGTGCCGCTGATCAGCCACAGCAGCCACCACTGGATATGCTGCTGCAGTCGCTGGCGCCTTCACCGCTGAGCCAACTCTCGATCGCTTCTTTGGAAGGAATGCCGCCGGCATGCACCACCTTGCCGTCCACCACCACGCCCGGGGTGGACATAACGCCATAGCTCATGATCTGCAGCACGTCCTCGACCTTTTTCAGTTCGACCTCGATGCCCTTGGCGGCCTCCTCGATCAGTTTGAGGGTGGTTTTGCAATTGGCACAACCGGTGCCCACTACCTTGATGTTTTTCATCGTTACGATACCTCTTGTGTCAGGAGCAGCAGGAGCCGCCTTGTTCTGTGTCTTTCAGGCCCATGGCGCGAAATATATATTTCGCCGGGCACAGTCCGGTAAAGGAGGACTGAAACAGGTTGAAACCGACGAAGGCGACCAACCACAGCCAACTGGGTTGGGTGATGTTGATGGTCCCGCCCAGGTGGGAGAGTGTCAGGCCCAGCATTACAAAGGCCCCGGCCATGGCATTGATGGCTTTGTTCACGGTCATAAAAGTTCTCCTTTTTTCAGGTTTGGAATAGGTCAGCAGCAGCTCTGGCAGCTGGGAGTGGACGAGCAGCAGCTGTTGCCACTCTGGATCTTCAATTCGGGCATGGTGACCCGTTGCTTTGCTGGCGCTGGCGCCGGCTCCGGCAGGGCGATGTCGACCTTTTCGTCAAAAGTCGCGTCCAGTTTCTGAGCGGCCTCATCGCGGATGTGGCGAGCGATCTCGACCACGGTAGCGATCTGTTCGTCGGGAATGTCCATAACGCGCAGCTTCTTGAGCTGACACAGCCCCATGTCAGGATGCTTGGCGGCGATGCCCGCGGCAAGCGAGACCAGGGCGACGATGGACGAGTGCAGTTCGGGTGCGGACATGTAGATCTCCTCTATA
>NZ_JBHNMF010000254.1:0-4783 GCF_048562965.1 Thiolapillus sp.
ACGCCGCGTTCGGAGGCCTACTTTGTTTTCCCTCTGGCGCAAGGCACGCCGGGAAAACAGTGCGGCCTCGCGGCTACTGGGGTCTACCAGCCTTCGCTTCGCTCTCCATGCCTGGCAGCGATCGAAAAA
The DNA here is from genome assembly GCF_048562965.1 of Thiolapillus sp. Taxonomy (NCBI): domain Bacteria; kingdom Pseudomonadati; phylum Pseudomonadota; class Gammaproteobacteria; order Chromatiales; family Sedimenticolaceae; genus Thiolapillus; species Thiolapillus sp. The sequence continues at coordinate 130 of NZ_JBHNMF010000254.1, forward strand.
TGGTAATCAATGCTGTCCGGCGGGATCCGGATCGATCACCGGGTCGTCTTTCTTGTTGTCCTTGGGCACATCATCCACGGCCACAGCGTTGCCACCCGAACTGGGCGAAGAGTCATCATCCCAGTCTGCCGGTGGACGCGGTGTACGGCCGGCCATGATGTCCTCGATCTGCTGGGAATCGATGGTTTCATATTTGATCAGCGCCTGAGCCATCGCATGAAGCTTGTCGATGTTCTCCTTGAGAATACGACGTGAGCGGTCGTAGTTGCGGTCGATGACGTTGCGGATCTCCTCATCGATGATATGTGCCGTCTCGTCGGATACATTCTTGTGCTGGGTGACGGAACGGCCGAGAAACACCTCTTCTTCCTCTTCGCCATAGGCCAGCGGTCCCAGACGATCGGACAGTCCCCAGCGGGTGACCATGTTGCGGGCGATTTCGGTCGCCCGCTTGATGTCATTGGATGCACCGGTGGTAACGTGATCATCACCAAAGATCAGTTCCTCGGCAATCCGGCCGCCATACAGGCTGGAAATCTGGCTCTCCAGCAGTTCGCGGCTCTGACTGTACCTGTCCTCTTCAGGCAGGAACATGGTGACGCCCAGGGCGCGCCCGCGGGGAATGATGCTGACCTTGTACACCGGATCGTGTGAAGGCACCATCAGGCCCACGATGGCATGGCCTGCCTCATGATAGGCGGTCTGTTTCTTTTCTTCGTCCTTCATCACCATGGAGCGGCGTTCCGCGCCCATCATGATCTTGTCCTTGGCTGCCTCGAAATGAGACATGCGCACATCCTTGCTGTTTTCGCGGGCGGCCAGGAGCGCAGCCTCGTTCACCAGGTTGGCAAGGTCGGCACCGGAAAACCCGGGGGTACCCCGGGCGATGAGTGAGGGTTTCACATCGTCGGCCATAGGCACCTTGCGCATGTGCACCTTGAGAATCTGTTCGCGGCCACGCACATCGGGAAGCGGCACGGTCACCTGGCGGTCGAAACGGCCGGGTCGCAGCAGAGCCGGGTCCAGCACATCCGGGCGGTTGGTGGCGGCGATAACGATAACACCCTCGGTGCCTTCGAATCCGTCCATTTCCACCAGCAGCTGGTTCAGGGTCTGCTCACGCTCGTCATGTCCACCACCCAGGCCGGCGCCACGGTGGCGGCCCACGGCATCGATCTCGTCGATGAAAATAATGCAGGGTGCGTGTTTCTTGGCAGTCTCGAACATGTCACGCACACGTGAAGCGCCCACCCCGACAAACATCTCGACGAAATCCGAACCGGAAATCGTGAAGAACGGCACCTTGGCTTCACCGGCGATGGCTTTGGCCAGCAGGGTCTTGCCCGTGCCGGGAGAGCCGACCATGAGCACGCCTTTGGGAATCTTGCCGCCGAGACGCTGGAACTTGGAAGGATCCTTGAGGAACTCCACCACTTCCTGCACTTCTTCCTTGGCCTCTTCTACACCGGCCACGTCGGCAAAGGTCACCTTGACCTGGTCTTCACTGAGCAAGCGTGCCTTGCTCTTGCCGAAGGACATGGCACCACGGCCACCGCCACCGCCCTGCATCTGCCGCATGAAGAAAATCCACAGCGCCACGATGATGATCAGGGGAAACCAGTTGATGAGAATCAGCTTGAGCATGGAAGGCTGCTCGGGCGGCTGGGCGCGGATATCCACACCTGCCTTGAGCAGGTCACCTACCAGGCCGGGATCTTCGGGGCTTTCGGTAAGGAAAGTGCTGCCGGAGGACGTTGTGCCTTCGATCTTTCCGCCATCATGAATGATGACGCTGGTCACATTGCCCTGCTTCACCTGTTCCAGGAACTGGGAGTAGGAAATCGCCGGCGCGCGATTCTTCTGTCCGTTGAAGCTGTTGAAAACCGTCATCAGGACGATGGCGATCACAACCCAAAGGACAATATTTTTTGCCATATCATTCAAAACAAGATTCCTCTAAAGTTCCTTACCGTATCCCTGTTTAAGACAGCGGTAAAAGCATTACGTTCTACCTGAAACCCCCGCAGTTCCGGGGGGATACAGCGTTCAAGATGAAGGAGCACTGTTTCAGACAGTATAGTTAGAAAATATCAGGATTTATAACCTGTTGCTACCACATACACTTCACGGCTTTTCGGACGGGAGGATTTCGGCTTGCGGGTCACCACCCGGGTAAAACTGCTGCGGGCATCCCTGATAAAGTCGTCAAAACCCTCTCCCTGGAACAGCTTGGTAACGAATGCGCCCCCGGGCTTCAGGGTGGTCCTGGCAAAATCCAGCGCCAATTCAGCAAGATACATGGCCCGGGGCTGATCCACGGCACGCACACCGCTGGCATTGGGCGCGATGTCGGAAACTACCAGATCCACGGCACGCCCTTCCAGCAGATTTATCAATTGATCCATGACTTCCTGCTCCCGAAAGTCGCCCTGCAAAAACTCCACGCCAGGGATACCATCCATTTCCAGGATATCCATGGCCAGCACCTTGCCTTTGCTGCCCACGATACCGGCGGCTACCTGGCTCCAGCCTCCCGGAGCAGCTCCCAGGTCCACTACCACCTGACCGGGTTTGAGCACCTTGTCTTTCTCCTGGATCTCCAGCAGTTTATAACTGGCCCGCGAGCGGTAGCCGTCACGCTGGGCACGCTGTACGTACTCATCATTGACATGACGCTGCATCCATTGATGACTGCTCTTGGAACGTGCCATTAGCGGAAAAAAGACGGTGATAAAGCGTTGATTATACCGGTTTTACGCACAGGGAAAATGTTTTCACGTACTGTTTCGGGAACAGGTAAAATACGGCCTTGCTGACTGTTTACCCCCCATGGAGCGCCTTGTGTCCCTTTCCAACCCCCAGATCCGCCATCTGCGCGGCCTCGCCCACTCCCTCAAACCCGTGGTCATGGTGGGCCAGCATGGCCTGCGTGAATCCGTTCTGGAAGAAATCGGTATCGCGCTGGATTTCCACGAACTCATCAAGATCAAGGTCAGCGCCGGCGACAGGGACGAGCGCGACAAAATCATCGGGAATATTGTCGACCAAACCGGTGCGGAACGGGTGCAGCGCATCGGCAACATGGCCGTTCTGTTCCGGAGAAACCCCAAAAAGCCGAAGATTGTGCTGCCCTGATCACGGTTCCTTCCCGGGCTGCAGTGCGAAAATGCCCCATGCAACATTCTTTCGCCGCAAAGCGCCACTCTGTTTACAGGGCATTCGCCCTCCTCCTCACACTGGTACTGATTCCCGCCATTCAACCCGCTTCTGCCGCCCAAAGCACCGTCGCCGGTCAGGTGTCAGGCTACGCCACGCTCCATTCGGTCGGCATTGAAATCCGCATCGACGGAGATAACAACCACAATGCCCGTGGCACGCTTGCATTCCGGCCTGCTGGAAACGGGGCGTGGCAACCCGCACTGGATCTTTTCCGCGTGGATTACACGCCCGACAGCCCGGTAAAGGACATCACGGATCATTTCAACGGCTTTGCAGGCAGCATCTTTTTTCTCGACCCCGGGCAACGCTACGAACTGGCAGTGGAAATCAGTGATCCGGACGGAGGAAACACCCGCCAGACCCTCAGCATCAGCACGCGGCCGCAACCGCGAAAGCCCACCGGTGGACGACGCTTGCATGTCCGGCCCGGCAATGGCGGTGGCACAGGTACAGCGGCCAGTCCGTTCCTCGGTATAGAGGAAGCCCAGAAGCACGCCCACCCGGGAGATACCTTCCTGCTCCACAGCGGTGTTTATTCCGGCTTCGACAGTGGCGGCGAAATCCTGCTGGACACCCCGGGGACCAGCGACAGCTACATCGTCTGGCAGGCTGCACAAAACGCCAGTGTGGTTTTCGACGATCCGCTACGCATCGCCGCCGGACACCTGTGGATTGAAGGCATCCATGTACGTGGTCATGCCGATGTGGACAATGAATACGGGCTGAGAACCTACAACGCGCCAGACGATGTGGTGATCAAGGGCAACCGCTTCACTGACTTCTACTGTAAGCGCCCAAGAATCCACACCTATTTTCCACACCTGACCCTGTGCAGACTTTCTCCCCGAATCCCACGACAGAGGAGAAAGCAATGGATACTTCCGATATCACCGAAGGCGCGCCGTTCTGGCAGCCACACATTTCGGCCTGGCAACAATCCGGCCTGACGCAGAAAGCCTACTGCGAACAACAGGAACTGCGGTATAGTACCTTTGGCTACTGGGTCCGCAAGCTACGCCGGGCGGCCGAACCGGCAACAGAGAAGAAGGGGGCGGGCTTTGTGCCGGTGATCCCGGCCACGGTGCAGCCCGCCGGCCTGATCCTGAGCCTGCCCAACGGCCTGGAGATCCGGGGAATCGCGACTGAGACCCTGCCGCTGGTGAAGCAACTGCTGGCGGTGCTGTGATGGAATACCGGCTGCGCCCGCATCCGCAGATGCCGCGGATCTACCTGTATCAGGACCCGGTGGACTTCCGCAAGAGCTTCCGGAGCCTGGCTGCGATCGTCGAACAGGAGCTGGGCCACAACCCCTTCGAGGGGGCGCTGTATGCCTTCACCAACCGGCGGCGGGACAAGATCAAGCTGCTGTATTGGGAAGACAATGGCTTCGTGCTCTATTACAAGAGCCTGGCCGAGGAGAAGTTCCACTGGCCGG
>NZ_JBHNMF010000255.1:0-4776 GCF_048562965.1 Thiolapillus sp.
GCCCAGACAATTGGCTCCCGCTCAATCCGGGTGACCTGCTCGGAAGAGCCGGATGCGGGAAATCCGCACGTCCGGTTCTGTGAGGGTGAAAGCCAGCAATGGCCGATCTACTCGACTAATTGCTTTTGATTCTGCTTTCTTACCCCAATGACCCGGTGCGCCGGCACCGGGAAGCTGTGTCTTTCAGATGTTTTCAGGCGACATCTGATCCTGTCGCAAGTGTGTTGTCCTGCAGATTTTTCCGCAATATCAGTGCAGCCTGCACCATGTTCTTTAGGGCTGGTTCCACCTCCTTCCAGGCGCGGGTCTTGAGGCCGCAGTCTGGGTTGATCCAGAGGTGTTCAACGGGAATGCGTTCCAGTGCTTTCTCCAGCAGATGCACCATATCTGCTGTCTCGGGGATATTGGGTGAATGGATGTCGTACACGCCGGGGCCGATTTCAGCCGGGTAAGCGAAATCCACGAAGGCATCCAGCAGTTCCATGCGCGAGCGTGAAGTTTCGATGGTGATCACGTCGGCGTCCATGGCGGCGATGGCCTCCATGATGTCGTTGAACTCCGAGTAGCACATGTGGGTGTGGATCTGGGTGCTGTCCCTGACGCCACCGGCGGTTATGCGGAAGCTTTCCACGGCCCAGTCCAGGTAGTCGCGCCAGTCGGCCTTGCGCAGGGGCAGCCCCTCGCGCAGTGCGGCTTCATCGATCTGAATGACGCGGATGCCTGCCTGTTCCAGATCCAGCACTTCGTCACGCAGGGCCAGGGCAAGTTGCCTGCAGGTCGTGCTCCTGGGCTGATCGTCACGCACGAAAGACCAGTTGAGGATGGTGACCGGACCGGTAAGCATGCCTTTCATGGGTTTTTCCGTCAGCGACTGGGCATAGGCGGTCCAGTCCACGGTCATGGGACGTGGGCGGGAAACATCGCCGAACAGCACCGGCGGCTTGACGCAGCGTGAGCCGTAGGACTGCACCCAGCCGTAGCGGGTGAAGGCGAAGCCGTCGAGCTGTTCGCCAAAGTATTCCACCATGTCGTTGCGTTCGGCCTCGCCGTGCACCAGTACGTCCAGCCCCAGCTGCTCCTGGAAGCGCACCACTGCGGCGATTTCGTCGCGCATCTGCTGACGGTAGCTGTCGTCATCGAGCCTGCCCTGGCGGTGATCCCGGCGGGCCTTGCGTATCGCCGGCGTCTGGGGGAAGGAGCCGATGGTAGTGGTGGGCAACAGGGGCAGGGTGATCTGCTGACCGCGGCGCCGCGGGTAGGTGCTTTGGCGCTGCTGCAGTTCCGGCGTGATGGTGTCCAGCGCGGCCTGCACCGCTGGCTGATGGATGCGGGTTGACTGGCGGCGGCTGATGCCGGCAGACCGGGCGGCCAGCAAGGCCTCATCAGCCTGGTCCCCAGCGCCATCCAGGACCATTTTCAGGGTAGTCAGTTCGTCGAGCTTCTGCACCGAAAACGCCAGCCAGGATCGCAGTTCCCCGTCCAGCCCGTCTTCGCTGTCCAGGTCCACCGGCACGTGCAGCAGGGAACAGGAAGGGGCGAGCCAAAGCCTTTCTCCCAGACGCGCCTGTAGCGGGGCGAGGCGCGCCAGGCAGGCGTCGAGATCACTGCGCCAGATGTCGCGGCCATCGATGATGCCCACGGACAGCACCTTGTAGGCGGGCAGGTGATCGCACAGCATGTTCAGCTCGTCAGCGCGTACCGCGTCGACGTGCAGGCCGGCAACCGGCAGGGTCGCGGCCAGGCGCAGGTTGTCCTGAAGCGGGCCAAAATAGGTCGCCAGCAGTATATTCACCGGCGCGGCCTGTAGCCGGGTATAGGCGCTTTCGTAGGCCTGTTTCCAGGCCTGGGGCAGGTCCAGAACCAGCGCTGGTTCGTCCAGCTGTACCCATTCGATGCCCAGGCCGGCGAGGCGGGTCAGTATCTTGCCGTATGTTGCCACCAGGTCGTCCAGCAGTTCCAGGCGGTCGAAGTCCTCCTGTTCCGCCTTGCTCAGCCACAGCCAGGTGAGAGGGCCGGGCAGCACCGGCTTGATCCGCCTGTGTCCCAGTGAACGGGCCTGCTCGATTTCCTGGAACAGCTTTTCGCTGCCGATGCCGAAACGCTGTCCCGGCCGCAGTTCGGGCACGATGAAGTGGTAGTTGGTGTCGAACCACTTGGTCATCTCTCCTGCGGCAACAGGCCGTCCCTGGTCGTCCCTGCCCTGGGCGATGCAGAAAGCGGCGTCGGCATGGCTGTGGCGGCTGAGGTCGCCGAAACGATGGGGAACAGCGCCCAGCAGCAGACTGTGATCCAGTATCTGGTCGTAGAGTGAAAAATCGTTGACCGGCAGCAGGTCCAGCCCTGCCTCCTGTTGGAGATGCCAGTGCCGTTGTCGCAGTTGCGCGGCAGTGGCGGCCAGCTCCTGTGCGGAAGCCTCATTGCGCCAGTAGCGTTCCAGAATGAATTTCAGCTCGCGCCGGTGGCCGATACGGGGAAAGCCCAGGTTGTGGATGGTTGTCATGTCGCTGTTGGATGGGTGGTTGGAAAGGGCGCATTCTGTTCGAGCAGAAACAAGAGTACAATTGATAAATAATCAATAAAACATGAGATTAATTCATGTATCTGCAGATCAGCCATTTGCGCAGCCTGTTGGCCCTGGAGGAAACCGGCAGTCTGACTGCGGCCGCCGGGCGTCTGCATCTCACCCAGTCTGCACTGTCACACCAGATCAGGGGGTTGGAAGCGCATTTCGGCACCCGGCTGTTTCAGCGCAAGAGCCGCCCCCTGAAGCTGAGTGTGGCGGGAGAGAAACTGCTGGAGCTGGCCCGTATCGTCATTCCCCGTGTCCGGGCCTGTGAAGATTCGCTGTCGCGCCTGGCCGATGGCATCGCCGGCCGGCTGCATATCGGTATCGAATGCCACAGTTGTTTCCAGTGGCTCATGCCGGTGCTGGATTTGTACCGGGAAGACTGGCCGGAGGTGGAGCTGGACCTGACTTTGGGACACAGTTTCGAACCCATGCCGGCGTTACGCTCGGGTCACGTGGACGTGGTGATCAGCTCCGATCCGGTCGCTGATCCCGATCTCGCGTTCTTCCCCCTGTTTAGCTACGAATCCCGACTGGTGGTGAACGCCGGGCATCCCCTGGCATCGAGAGATTTCGTGCGCCCCGGGGATCTGTCCGCACAGACCCTGATCACTTATCCCGTTTCACCGGGACGGCTGGATCTGTTTTCCCGGTTTCTGCAACCTGCGGGCGTGCAGCCGGCAAAGATCCGGCATGTGGAACTGACACCCATGATGCTGCAACTGGTTGCCAGCAACAGGGGCGTGACCGCGCTGCCCAGCTGGGCCTTGCATGAATATAATGGCAACCCCCGCCTGCGCTTTCTGCCACTCGGGAAAGCCGGTATCAGGGGTACCCTGTATGCCGGCATGCGCAGCAGTGACAGCGGCAGGCCTTACATGCAGGGGTTTGTCGATCAGGCCAGGGCCACCTGTTTTGAGCGCCTGCCGGACATCATGCCGGTTGAGGAAGATACAGCCAGCGCCGGGTAAACCAGGCGAGGAACAGCCAGGTCATGCCGACGATCACGCCGGTGCTGAGCAGCAGGGTGAAATGTGCCGGGTCTGACGGCACATAGAAAACCGGACCCTGCTCCGATGAAATATGCGTCATCATGTACCAGGCGAAAAAACTCTCCACGGCGAACAGAAAGGCCATAGCCAGAAAATAGGTTCTGAGTAACGACGTACCGGCGGGTGTTTTGGCTCCCAGTACCAGACAGAGCAGCAGGCTGAACAGGTCATGGGAGATGCCATACCAGGGGTGCCAGCTGTGCCAAGCATACATCATGCCCAGCTCGATAAGGGCGCGGGCAAGCATGTTGATCAGGAAGATGGCGAGCAGGCCCCGTGAGGCCTGCAGTCTCCTGTCAGTCAGCAGCAGGGCAGGATAGACATACCAGCACAGCAGCACGGTGCCGAGCCGGGGCGACGTGGCCGCCGGGAGGTGCCGTGCTGCCGTTCTGGATGATGAAGAAGGTGGCTGCACTCAGCGCCAGCAGGGCAATGGACAGCCACAGCAATGGCTTCAGGTGCCCTGGGGAAGGCGAGAGGTTCACGCGCCGGGGGCGAAGGCGATGATTCCTGAACGGGACTCGAATACAGGCCCGTTCAGGGGATGCTGCATCAGTCTTTTACGGGCGCCTGTTTGCCGGCCTTGTACAGTTCCACTACCTTGTCCCACTGTTTCGGGTTCAGGATATTGTGCATGTTGTTGCGGCAGGCCAGCTTGGTCTTAATGATGTTTTCACGCACCTTGAAAATTTCATTGGTGATCTGCTGCAGCACGGCGCCGGAAGCACCGTCGAGGGCTTCGTTGGCCAGGGTCTTTTCCAGCTCTGCCACGCGCTTGACCATTTCCATGATGCGCGGGTGGTTCTTGCTGTGCCATTCATCCAGTGCCTTACTCTGCTTCTCGGTCAGTTCGAGTTTGTCGCCTTGGGTCATGATCACGTGCATGAGGTTGGGCATGGGGTTGGCGTGATGCAGCATCTGCATCTGCTCCGGTGTCATGCCGGTTGCAGCAAAGGCAGAGAAAGAAAGGCTGAAAAGGGACAGGAGAATGAGCAGTCTGGTTTTCATGGTTTTACTCCGGGTAGGGGATGACATGTTTTTTTAGTTTAGCGTAGAAACCCACGTCCTTAGGACGTGGTCATGAGTGATAGGCTCAGCCTGTCACGACTGATACGGCCCATGTTACAACCCGAAACTGAGTTGTCCCCACAACTGAAT
>NZ_JBHNMF010000256.1:0-4767 GCF_048562965.1 Thiolapillus sp.
ATCGAAGCGCCGGACGGCACGGTCATCCCCGGCACTGCCGAATCCTGGGAAATCAGCGACGAGGGCAAGACCTATGTCTTTCACATCCGCAAGAATGCAAAGTGGTCCAACGGCGACCCGGTGACCGCCCATGACTTCGTCTATGGATTACGGCGCTCGGTAGACCCGGCCACGGCATCCAAGTATTCCCAGATTCTTGCGCCTATCCTCAACGCCGAGGACGTCATAGCGGGCAAACAGCCGGTAGAAAACCTTGGCGTAAAGGCGCTGGACGACTACACACTGGAAATCCGTCTCAAGGCCAGTACCCCTTAATTTCCTTGGCCTGCTGAATCATTCCAGCACCTATCCCGTGCACAGGGCCAGCGTGGAAGCCTACGGCGGCCAGTTCTCCCGTCCGGGCAAGATGGTTTCCAACGGCGCCTATGTGCTGAAAGAGTGGGTGGTTCAGTCCCACATCAAGCTGGAGCGCAACCCCAACTACTGGGACAATGACGACACGATCATCGATACCGTGTACTACTATCCTATCGAAGACCAGTCCACGGAGCTCAAACGCTACCGCGCCGGAGAAATCGACCGCACCGAAGAGGTGCCCAGTCAGCAGATCAAGTGGATCAGGAAGAATCTCGCGGACGAGCTGCAGATTTCTCCCTATCTTGGCAGCTACTATTTTGGTTTCAACCTGACCAGACCGCCTTTCAAGGACAACCTCAAGCTGCGCCGCGCCCTGTCCATGGCGATCAACCGTGAAATCATTACCGACAAAGTCATCGCCCGCGGGGAAAAACCGTTGTATTCCTGGGTACCCCCCGGTATCAGCGGCTACAAGGCAGCGCGTTTCGACTACGCCGACTGGTCACAGAAAAAGCGAGTCGAAGAAGCGCGCAGGCTGTACAAGGAAGCCGGTTATTCCCTCTCCAATCCCCTCACGGTGGAAATACGCTATAACACCAGTGAAAACCACAAGAAGCTGGCCATTGCCATCGCTGCCATGTGGAAGCAGACCCTGGGCGTGAAAACCCGGCTGGTGAATGAAGAATGGAAGGTGTTCCTGGAAAACCGCAAGCAGAAACAGGTCACTCAGGTGTTCCGCGCCGGCTGGATCGGCGACTACAACGATCCCTACAACTTCATGGAGATCCTGCACAGCAAGCATGGCCTGAACGATTCAGCCCAAGCGTGTCTTCGGCCTCGTGATAGATTTTGGGACATCCCAGCCCCAAAATCGACTCGACCTTTGACAACCTATTGGTGCCCCAGCCGTCCTGGTCACCAAGCACTACGCAACAACTTCGCAAGCTCGTTGCTGCTCCGTACTTGACTCCCATATGACTGGACGCCGCGTTCGGAGGCCTACTTTGTTTTCCCTCTGGCGCAAGGCACGCCGGAAAAACAGTGCGGCCTCGCGGCTACTGGGGTCTACCAGCCTTCGCTTCGCTCTCCATGGCTGGCAGCGTATGTCAATCCCGAGTACGATGCCCTGCTGCTGCAGGCGAGCACGGAAACCGATCCGCAGAAGCGCTTCGACATCATGCACCAGGCAGAGGAACTGGTGTTGCGGGATCATCCCGTCATGCCTATCTACTCCTATGTTTCCAGTCATCTGATCAAGCCCTGGGTGGGCAATTATGTGCCCAATGTGCTGGATCACAATTACACCAAAGACCTCTACATTCTCAAACACTAGGACAGGGACCCATCATGCGTCAGACATTACGAGCACGCTCTTTCATCATGGCAGGGAGTCTCAGCCTTCTGTGCATTACAGGTCTGGCTGACACCACCGTCCGGCAGCTTGATGATTACCACCAGGCTGCAGACAAGGCCAACGTGGTGTTTGGCCTGCCCCTCTGGGAAAAGACCCCCGCCCAGATACAGGCGACAATGGAAACGGCCATGTCCGTGGGCAACCGGCGGCTGGATGCCATCGTTGCCCTCAAGCCGGAACAGCGCACTTTCGACAACACGATAAAAGCCCTGGACTATGCCAATTTCCCCGTCTCAGCCGCGGCCAACCGCATGAGCGTCATCCAGGAAACCAGCACGTCGAAAGAGATGCGTGATATCGCCACCCAGGCCATACAGCGCCTGGAAACCTGGTTCGTGGACACCAGCTTCCGCCGCGATGTGTACGAGGCCGTGAAAGCTGTCGCCGATACCCATCCCAGCGTCAGTGGTGAAGATGCCATGTATCTCACAACCGTACTCAGGGACTACCGCCGCAATGGCATGGATCTGCCAAAGGAACAGCGCGACAGGCTGCAGATGCTGAAAAACCGGCTGAACGAACTCGGACTCAAGTTCCAGCGCAACATATCCGCCGCCAAACCGCTGGTGGAATTCACGCGGGAGGAACTCGAAGGCGTCGACGAGGATTTTCTCAACAACAAGGAAGTGCTGGGCAAGGACGGCAAGTACCGCGTGAACGCCAACGTCACCTGGCAGGTTCTCGAAGTGTTGCGCAACGCCAGGCATGAGGACACCCGCAAGCGCCTGTCCATCGCGCGTGCCAGCCGGGTGCTGAAAGAAAATACCCCCCTGTTCGTCGACATACTCAAGACCCGTGCAGAAATCGCCCGGCTGTTGGGATACGACAACTGGGCGGACTACCGCATCGAAATCAAGATGGCGAAGAACGGCAAGACCGCCTGGGATTTTCTCCAGCGGCTCAACAAGGGACTGGCACCCAAATTCAAGGAAGAACTGGAAACCTTTGCCAGGCTAAAAGCAAAAGAAACCGGTAACGCCGATGCCAGGATCAATTACTGGGATGTGGGCTACTACAAGCACCAGCTGACCAAGACCCGCTACCAGGTCGACAAAGACAAGCTCAAGGTCTATTTCGAACTGGAAAACACCCTCAACGGCATGTTCTCCATTTTCGAAGAGCTGTTCGGCATCCGCATCGAACCCGTGGAAGCCCCCTACAAATGGATCGACGACCTGCGCCTGTACGCAGTTTCCGACGCCAGCAGTGGCGCCCCCATGGGACTGATTTACATGGACATGTTTCCCCGGGACGGCAAGTACAATCACTTTGCCCAGTTCGACGTGACCCCCGCAAAGCGACTGCCCAACGGAAAATACCAGCGCCCGGTGGCCGCCCTTATCTGCAACTTTCCACCGCCGAGCAACGGCAAACCCTCATTGCTCACCTATGATAACGTGGAAACCCTGTTCCACGAGTTCGGCCACGCCCTGCACAACGTGCTGACCCAGGCAAACTACATGGAATTCTCCGGCACTTCCGTGCCCAGGGATTTCGTGGAAGCGCCTTCCCAGATGCTGGAAAACTGGGTGCGCAACAAGAAGGTGCTGGACCGCTTCGCCGTGGATTACCGCGACGGCAAGAGCAGAATCCCTACTGACGTGCTGAACAAGCTCGAAGAAGTCCGCCTGGCTACCATCGGTACCCACTACCGTGGCCAGCTGGCGTACGGGTTGCTGGACCTGACCATCCACATGACTACGGATCCCAAGGTATTCGAGAATGTCGTGGATGTCACCAACAAGGTGGTCAGCGATGTCTATCTGCCAGTGCCGCCGGGAAGCGGGCTGATCGCTTCTTTCGGTCACCTGGGTGGCGGCTACGATGCCGGCTACTACGGCTATGCCTGGGCAGATGCCATCTCTGCTGACATGGCTTCGGTATTCAAAAAAGCGCCCGGCGGCCTCATGGACAAGCCAACAGGCATGCGCCTGCGCAAGGAAATCTATGCCACTGGTGGCTCACGGGAGATCGAAGATCTCGATCCGCGCCTTCCTGCAGCGCAAGCGTTCTCTGGAGCCTTTCTTCGAGTTCATTGGCCTGAAGAAATAGATGCTGCGTTACTCCCTGAAAAGGCTGCTGGGCGCCATACCCACGCTGCTCATTCTGCTGACGCTGGCATTCTTCATGATGCGTGCCGCACCGGGCGGCCCTTTCGACACGGAGAAATCCCTGCCACCGGAGATCCAGGCCAATCTGGACAGGAAGTATCACCTGGATGAGCCCCTGATACAGCAGTATGGCCGTTACCTGCTGGATATCATGCAGGGGGATTTCGGTCCTTCCTTTCAGTACAAGGACCATTCAGTCAACGAACTCATCGCCACGGGCTTTCCGGTTTCCCTGCGTCTGGGCCTGAGCGCCATCGCCATCGCCCTGCTCATCGGCGTGGGTCTGGGAACATTGGCCGCACTGCGCCAGAACAGCGCCACGGACTACTCGGTGATGACCCTGGCCATGACCGGCATCTCCATACCCAACTTTGTGCTGGCGCCCATCCTGATCCTGATCTTCGCCGTGTACCTGGGATGGCTGCCCGCCGGTGGCTGGAACGACGGTGCATTCCGCAACACCATTTTGCCCATCATCGGACTGGCCCTGCCGCAGATCGCCTACATCTCCCGGCTCATGCGCGGCAGTATGATCGAGGTGCTGCGCAGCAACCCCATACGCACCGCCCGGGCCAAAGGTCTGCCGGAGCGGGTGGTGATTCTGCGACATGCTCTCAAGCCCGCCCTGCTGCCCGTGGTGTCTTTCCTGGGCCCCGCCACCGCGGCGGTGATCACCGGCTCGGTGGTCATCGAGCAGATCTTTGGTATCCCCGGCCTGGGGCGTTATTTCGTCCAGGGCGCCCTCAACCGCGATTACACACTGGTCATGGGGGTGGTGTTCTACGGCATCCTCATCATCCTGTTCAACTTCATCGTGGACCTGGTATACGCTCTGCTCGATCCCAAGGTGCGTTATGGATAAGCACCCTCTCCCCAAACCCCTCT
>NZ_JBHNMF010000257.1:0-4758 GCF_048562965.1 Thiolapillus sp.
TTCCTCGTAGCTTCGACAGGTGGGAGCTGGCGACCCCCACTGGTTGGACAGTTGCTCATGAGGCGGCAGCAACTCAGAATTTACCCCCAGACTTCGACAGGTGGGAGCTGGCGGATATGGACGGGTATACTGTTCGGGATGCCCACAAAAACTGCCGAAAAGTCCTCGAAGCTTACAACGAAGCAGGAGAATGAAATGAGTATATTTTACATGGCAACATCAGACAGCGAAGGAAAAGAGCGCTGCAAGGCTACGAAGCTCGGTCAGGCGAAGTGCGAGGCCACGAGGCGTTTTTCCACACAGTACGGTGATGGGTATATCTACCTGATCGAGGTCGAAGCCGCAGATGTGGATGCAGGTCGGGGCGAGGCTAAGATTCTCAGCTCATATGCCAGGTACGCGGCACGGGGGAATCGCTGGTTCCGTAGGGATCTGATCCTGGAATTTGACACATTAGTCATTGAGGAGAAACTGAAATGAGTAGTATAGATAAAGAGCTGAAACGTGAATTGAGCAAGTTATCACAGTACGCCTACTGCGATTGCGGAGACTCAGCAGAACCCGGGGCGCTGCTGGCTACGCTGGAGAGCCCGTATACCGATGTAGAGATTTTCAATAGCTATGAGAATCCCCCCTTCTGGTGTATTGAGGCACGACAACGATTTGACTTTAAGCCGATCAACCCGATCTGCGTTCGCACGCACCTGGTACGTAAAGACCAGTGTATAGCAATGCGCGATGACCGTGGTACACCGCGTGAGGTGTACGAAGTCATAACCAAGGTGATTCCCTGGCTATCTGAGCCTTTAGTTGTGAAGCCGATCTCAGCGCCTGAAGGGCTTCGGTTCGACGTTCATGTTATGAGACGGTCACTTCTCCCAGCCAGTCGGGAGAAACCACATGATGACCCTCTCGATCCGGTAAATGATTTCCGGATCGAGAGGGTAATGATCCGCGCGAGCTCTATTGGAGAGTATGCCTGCATGGAAGAGGCGTGTTACAGGATCGAGAAAATGCTGGCAGTGTCGGGTATGCCCTACCGTTCGGTGACACTTCCGAAGCTGGGGTGTTCTACGTATAAAAATGATTTCTACGTAGATTATGAAGTTGAATATGATTGTGAAATTAAATACTAGGAGAAACTGAAATGACAAAGTTTTACATGGCAAAACAGACAGACACCAAGCCCATTGAGTGCAGTGCTACTACGCTGATAGACGCGCAGTTAGAGGCTGTAGCTCACTTTGCTGTGATTTCCTCACGCGTACCGATTTATGTTCTGGAGCTGGAAAAGCCCCCCGGGTGGAAACCCGGGGAAGCGCCTTTCAGGATGTATCGCTGCCTCCCTTGGTCGGAAATCACAGAAGATTTATGGGTGATACGCGGGGATGCTGAGAGAGAATTGTTGGGGGAGAAACTGAAATGACTGAAGAAACTAAGAAAGAGCCAGTGGAGCATCCGGGGGAGATACTGCTTATGCAGTTCATGCGTCCGCGGCATATGCGCATTACGGAATTGGCATATGCGATGAGGTGCAGTATCGAGCACCTGGCTAGCCTCATCACGGGAAACCGTGATATTACCTATGAGGATGCAGTATCCCTAGCACACCTGTTCAGTATCAGCATTGATTTCTGGCTTCGTTTACAGAAGAAATATGATGATAGTACCCCAGGGTCTGAACAGTTAGAGGCTGTAGATCACTTTGCGGAGAGAGAGTTACGCCTTAAAGTACAGCACCCGGGGGAGTTGTTACGGGAGTACTATGTGAAACCCCGGGGTATGTCCATTGCTGAGCTTGCGGATCACATAGGGAGATCCCAGGAATATACGAGGCACTTTCTCCAGGGTAAGTATGATGTCACCCCGTTAGTTGCGTATTATCTGGCATACACATTCGAAACCAGCAAAGAATACTGGCTCAATTTGCAGCGTGACTACGATCTGCGGATGAAAAACGGGCCCACTACCTAAGATTTACTAACCGCCCAATAACGGGCACCACAAACCGGAGAAACATAATGAAACAAGCACTCATTAATCACCTTAAAGCCAATGCAGAACTGATCGAGGCGCTGAGTAAGCATCTTTTGTTGGAAGAGGCTGCAAAGGTAGCCCCAGCACCTGCGCCTGTTGCACCAGTGCCACCTGCGCCTGCGGCTCCAGTGCCACCTGCGCCTGCTGCTCCAGTGCCGCCTACGCCTGTTGCACCAGTGCTGCCTGCGCCTGTTGCTCCAGCACCTGCGCCTGCTGCTCCAGCACCTGCGCCTGCTGCTCCAGCACCTGCGCCTGCTGCTCCAGCACCTGCGCCTGCTGCTCCAGCACCTGCGGTCATTGATGCTGCGGCGATTGTAGCTAAGCTGCATCAGCTGACCACGAATCGAGCCGATGACGGCGCGCTGGCCTTTGCACTGCTGGCAGATTACAAAGTCAAGCGCGTATCCGACATTCCGAAAGAATCATTCCCAGAGTTCGCGGGCATCATTGACTGGTACATTGCTAACCCCGACCAGCAGCACACCGCGGTAGGAGGTGTAGCATGACAGAGCACGCGGATATTTCCCCCAGTAGAGGGAATATTTGGGCTAACTGCCCGGTTGCCTACCAGAACTGGGTAAAGGGTCATAGTGACCCCGAAAACCCGGCTATGCGACTGGGTACTGAGCTGCACGCTATACTGGAGGAGCTGGTTCGCCTGGGTTCTTACGAACCTGTGCAGGATGGCGATGTGGTTTTCACGGGTATTGGGATGCTAGCTATCCCGCCGGGCTATGGTGATCACATGTCCCATGCGCTGGCGTCATTCAAGCCCCTGGCTGAAGCGGCGACTGAGATCTACTGCGAGCAGCGCGTAGACATGCAGCGGTATGTACCGGAGGACGTTAAAGATACGTTCTTCGGTACTGCGGACCTGGTCACGTATACTGTCCGAGATGGCGTGCTGGCCGAGATAGGGATCTTTGATTACAAATCCGGCAAGCGCAGGGTATCGCCGACTTCTACGCAAAATGTCTGCTATGTGCTGGGTGTACTCACTGCGCGTGGATTCATCACAAAGCGTGAGGAAGATGGGCAGGTGTACTGCATTGATCCTGAGCACGAGGGCGTATTGGTACGTATGGGCATTCTTCAGCCGGAATGCTGCAACCCTGGTGAATCTGCAATCAACATGCAGTCGTTCACCCTGGCAGATTTCATCCGTAAATTTGCCCAGCCACTGGTTGATAGCATCGAAACCATGTTGGGAGATGTATCAACCGAGAAGCCTATCCGCGGGGATCACTGTCAGTACTGCCCCGGTAAGAAGACCAAGGGCTGTGAGGCCTGGGGGGTTCAGCCAGAGGCCGTAATCCCGGATATGGCGGGGCTGGACACTGAAAAAGGTGTCGAGACTCTGACGGATGAAGAACTCGCTGCCGTAGTAAAGTCCGTGAAGGCCATTGAAGGGTATCTGGAATCGGCGAAGAAGGAGGCCAAAGCGCGCTTGCTATCAGGTAAAGACGTACCAGGCGTCAGGTTGCGGGACGGTCGTATCAGCAGGAGCTGGGCACTCAGTCAGGAAGAGATGGAGAAGCTGTTCCGCGCGAGCAACATCAGGCCCAATGAGTTCCGCAAACCGGTTGAGATCCTCAGCCCGGCCCAGGCGGAGAAGACGTGGAGCAAACGGCGCTGGGCTGAGATGGCTCAGTATGTGGAAGAGAAGGTTGGAAAGCCCAGCCTCGTTGTCAGTGACACTTAAACAGGAGATACAAGATGGATAAATTGAAGTTTGAAGGCATTGCTCTGTATTCAAACATGGTGACGTCATTTCAGCATAAGAAAGCGGCTGAGGCAAAATACACGCTGACGGTGCTGCTACACCGGCAGCTACAGGCACCACTTATTGCGCAGCTGGATGAGATCCAGACACGGCTTATGAATGAGCTGTGTAAAGGTGCCCCTTGGCGCAGTGACATGTACACTATCTACGAAGTTGTGGATGAGAGCTACGTTAAAGTGCCGTTGTCGTCCGCGATGCAGTACTGGTCGCCCATGGTTAACATCAGTCGGGCGGATGGGCAAAGTATTACCCCAGAGCTGGACAATGAAGTAGTCGGGCAGCTTGTGGTTGTGTCAGCGTCAGCTGGAAGTTTTGGGGATCCTAAGGAGACGCGTAGCGCCATCGGTGTCCGGCTGTACATGAACGCAGTCTATGTTACTGGGAACCCGAGTGGCGTGGACATGGCAGCGTTTCGGGGTGGGTTGGGTGAGACCTTTAATGAGCTCGCAGAGATGGCAACCGCGTCCGTGTACGGGGCAGTCACGCCAGCGCCACGCGATACAGCACCCCCGGCGCTTAGGTACGATATAAACGGACAGCCAATCCCACCTGTACCCGTGGCGGCACCCGCTGACTACGTGCCGCCAGCGCCGCCAGCGCCCGTTGCTGCGCCGCCAGCCTACGCACCACCAGCGCCTCTAGCACCGCCAGCGTCTCTAGCGGCTTCAGTGCCCCCGGTCTACGCACCTCCCGCGCCCTCGGCACCCCCCGCGCCCGCTAACGCCTGGCCGGTAGACCAGAACGGTCAGCCTATCCCCCCCGCAGTCCCTGCGGACCCGGGTCTTAAGTTCGACTAACGTCAGCCCCCGGTGCGTAAGTACCGGGGTTTCAGGAGAATGTTATGAAGACGTTGTATCTCGATTTCGAGACGTATTCTGAGCTCGATATAAAAGCGGTTGGGTCCTATAAGTACCTGGAGCATCACAGCACACGGATTG